>CAOXUF010000071.1:0-1886 GCA_948560485.1 uncultured Eubacterium sp. | reverse complement strand
AGTTCTGTTGTGGAAAAAAAATGTGACACGATGGGAATTGCATATAAAGATACTATGGTTTCTTTTATAAACTATTTAAATGAAACAGGATACAATGTTATTTTAATTGCAAATGCAGCAAGAATTAACAGCGAAAAGTCAAGAAATAATGACCTGATGGTCGGAGACGCTATTTATGATGCGGTTGCAGACAAGAACATGGTACGCTGGTATCACAAGGAAATGGATGCCGAAGAAATCCGTGCATACATCGGAAAATGCCGATTTTTAGTAGCTTCCAGATTCCATGCTATGATTGGTTCTCTGGAACAGAAAGTGCCTGTACTTCTCATTGGGTGGAGCCACAAATATCAGGAAGTACTGGATATGTTTGAGCTGGGACAATATGCTATCGACTTTTCGAAACTGGAATTATCTGAATTAAAGAAAAGTTTTGAGGATTTTGTTTCCCATGAAAATGATATCAGGACAAAACTAGACAAAAATCTCGATGCAGTTTTAGAAAGTTCCAAAAATAATATTAAATATATCAGCGAAATCATTGACGAAATAACAGATAAACCTAAGAAAAAAGCAAAACTACTGGATTATAACAATCCTGATAAATATATTGGACCTCATCTGGGATGCAAAAAGGGATATGCCACGGATAAATCCATTCGTGCGAATGCAGCTTCCGGCGGCATGGTTACTGCCCTTCTTTGTAATATGCTGAAAAACAAAACAATTGATGGTGCATGGGTAACGAAAACTGCTTTTGAAAACGGTGAATTAACTTATAAAACATATATTGCCACTACCAGAGAAGAAATCTGCGATGCTTCATCCAGCATCTACATGAATATTCCATTATTAAAGCACCTGGATGTTGTAAAAAACTTCGATGGAAAAGTTGCTGTCGTAATGACTCCATGTATGCTTCGTGGTCTGGATGCCATTATGAAAAACGATTCTACCCTGAAAGAAAAAATCGTGATGAAATTGGGACTGTATTGTAGTGGGAATCATTCTCCAAAAGCTACGACTCTTTCTATGGAAAAATCCGGAATAACAGGTAAAAATGCTAAGCGTTTATACTACCGCCGTGGACATTGGCGTGGCACTTCGAGTGTTATTTATGAAGATGGCAGTACAAAAGATTTTTCTTATTCTAAAACGATTTGTGCATATAAAAATGCTTATTTCTTTGAGAAGGACAGCTGTATGACCTGCCAGGATCATTACGCCGAATGCAGCGATATCAGTTTTGGTGACATCTGGTTAAAAGAAATGAAGGACAATCCTATCAAACATACCAGTTGTGTTATCCGCTCCCAAAAAGCTTATGATGCTATGAATCGGGCGATAGGTGACGGAGATATTGCAGCAACACACATCAGCGACAAAGATATGGTACGCAGTCAGAAAAGAGCATTGGTATTTAAATTTAATCTTGCTAAAATAAAACAAAAACAATCAAAAATCAGTATGGATACCAGTGATAAATGCAAATTGAATCATAAACTGGCTTTTAAATTAGCTGAGAAAAATAAAAAGTTTTCAGAAGAACATTATGATAAATTAGCAAAGATACCGACAAAGATTATTTATTATTATATGTGCTTTATCCGTGTATTGCTAAGTTTTTAGGAGTGAAACCAATGAATTCAAAAAAAATCGATAAAAAGACATTCATGAGTATATGCAAAATATTATTTTTAATTTTAGTCACAATATTTCTTGCAAAATACTTTATTACCAGTTGGGATGATATTAAACAAATAGAATGGTCAAAATTCAACTGGGGCATATTCGTGCTCTCTATACTGCTCTACTTTGTATACAAAATATCATTGGCTTCTTTATGGCATTATATCACCATGCTGAACCAATGCAGCATCAGTTAT
>CAOXUF010000070.1:7690-9051 GCA_948560485.1 uncultured Eubacterium sp. | reverse complement strand
TGCACTAATTGGATAATGATCCGATAAAAATACACCATTTTTCTGGTCTTTCCATAATTCCAATTTCTTCAATCGGATATTTTCGCTTACGGCAATATAATCTATTTTAGCCGGTTTATCCATTTTGCCAAAGTTATGATAAGTCCCTGATATTTCTTCTGTGATATCGCATACAATACCGCTGTGGTTCATACTTTCAATCTCCGGCGACTCCGGATGGGCATTCATATCACCACACAATATAACAGGAAGTTTTCCTATTGCCTTCCATTGTATCTGTGCCTGATGAATTTTATCTAAAACACATCTCATTCCCTGAACTCTTGCCCTGCTGTCTTTATGATCTAAATGAGTATTAACAATTAAGCATACATCGTTCGTTTCTGTTTCCTTTAACAAAAGTTGTGTTGCAGTTCTTGGATATTTACTCTGTTCCTCGTAACGGCTTCCCGGTAAATAAGGCGTATTTGAAAGCCAATAAGTATCCATGCTGACTATCTCAAATCTGTCTTTTCTAATTGCCACAGTCATCTGTTCTCCTGTCAAATCCTTCTCTCTGCCACAACCTACCAGCTGATAGTCCTTTAGTACCTCACTCAGCCACAAAACCATATGTGGCAGCACCTCCTGAAAGCACACTATATCCGAATCCTTTTCCAAAAGACATTTTCGAATCAGCGGTTTACGATATTCAAAATTATTTTTTCCATCCTGCTTATGGTCACATCGAATATTAAAAGTAACGATATTCATTTTCTTTACCTTTTTAAACAATATATACTAATATATATTACGCAGACAATAATTCAATTCCTTTTCTGATACGTGAAAGACTTTCTTCCTTTCCAATTACTTCCATAATCTCAAAAGCTCCTGCCGGTGTCATCTGCTTTCCTGATACTGCTGTACGAAGCGGCCATAATGCCTGACCATTTTTACACTCCTTCTTTGCAATATACTCAAACACCACATCATGAAGTGCCTCTGAAGAGTAATCATCCGTCTCTTCTAATATTGGAAGTAATTCCTGTAACACTTCCAACGAATTTTCCGAATTAGTCTTCATTTTCTTGTGAGTATACATTTCCGGACTATATTCCGGAAGCTCTTCAATGAAATCTATCATATCGCCAATTTCCGGAAAGATTTCAATACGTGTTTTTACCATATCCATAATTGTGTTCAAATCTAAATCTTTCTTAATTACCTCACGGACATATGGCCCTGCCATTACGTAAAACTTTTCATTTTCCATCGCTTTAATATATTCGCCATTCATCCATTTTAACTTCTGAATATCAAATACCGATGGACTTTTATTTACCTTATGATAATCAAAATTCTTTATTAACTCATCTAAT
>CAOXUF010000070.1:6809-7680 GCA_948560485.1 uncultured Eubacterium sp. | reverse complement strand
TCATCTAATGAGAATATTTCCTGATTGTCCTCCGGACTCCAGCCAAGAAGTGCAATATAGTTTACAATTGCTTCCGGCAGAAATCCCTGCTCAACCAAATCTTCATAAGAAGAATGACCTGAGCGCTTGCTTAACTTTTTATGATTTTCATCTGTAATCAATGGAAGATGCACGTATTTTGGTGACTCCCATCCAAAAGCCTCGTAAAGTCTCTGATATTTTGGAGATGATGAAATATACTCATTTCCTCTTACTACATGGGTAATTCCCTGCAAATGATCATCAATAACATTTGCAAAATTATATGTCGGATATCCATCTGACTTAATCAGAATCATATCATCGAGTTCTTTATTCTCAACTGTAATCTCTCCATATAACTCATCAATAAATGTAGTCGTTCCCTCTGTCGGCATATTAATACGGATAACATATGGTTTTCCGGCATCCAGATTTGCCTGGATTTCTTCTTTTGACAGATTCAGACAATGCTTATCATAAACTGTAATTTCTTTTCCATCTTCACCTACAGAAGTCTTCAACTCAGCCAGTCTTTCCTTATCGCAGAAGCAATAATATGCATTACCACTTTCAATCAACTGTTTCGCATATTCTAAATAAAGACCTGATGCCTGACGTTCACTCTGGATATATGGGCCAAATCCTTTATCCTTATCCGGTCCTTCATCATGTACCAGTCCGGTAGCTTCCAGTGTTCTGTAAATAATCTCTACGGCTCCTTCTACATAACGCTCTCTATCTGTATCCTCTATTCTTAAAATAAAATCTCCACCTGCATGTTTTGCAATCAAAAACTCGTAGAGCGCTGTTCTTAAATTTCCTACATGCATTTTTCCTGTCGGGCTTGGTG
>CAOXUF010000070.1:809-6799 GCA_948560485.1 uncultured Eubacterium sp. | reverse complement strand
GCACACTCTTTCCCTACACGACGCTCTTCCGATCTTCCTGTCGGGCTTGGTGCAAATCTTGTTCTTACGTTTGACATTTTCTGTTTCCTCTCCTTCTGCTTAACTGTATCACTTATGTTGCATTTCTTTTATCTATTACATTTCAAACAACAAAAATTCTTATTTATTATAATTCTTTTTGAGGGTATTCGCAAGTATTGGAATAAGTATATATACAATAAAAATACCAGCGTGAACACACAACTGGTATTTTTGTTTATATCTTTATTCAAATCTTATTCCTCTTCACAAATTTCAAAACACTCATCCTGAAAAAATTCCATTAAATTCATTTCTAATCCATTACATATCTTATTCAATGTTGATATCGTGGGATTTGTTCCATTCATAATATTCATCAGTGTTGATTTTGGAATCGCAGACCGATACGCAAGGGCATAGTATGACATTCTTTTTTCGAAACACAGATCGTTAATTCTTTTAATAACTGCTTCGCTGGAATTCATTACGCCCTCCTATATATAGTACTAAGATTATTTTACTAATAAAAATTACCGTCTAGGACCATATATGGTACTTGCGGGGCTATTATTTTCAAAAATTACGAAATTATACAAAAAAAGACAGTAGTGAAAAGTTATTCACTGCTGCCTCTGCTCTCTATTTTAAATTATTTAAATATTCTTTTGCTTCTTCAATTGATTTCTTAAAGGAATCATCTGTTGAATTATCAAACAGGAATAAATTCTTAATTCCATCCGGAATAGTAAAATTCTGTTTACTAATGTATTCATCCCAATTTTCTAACTTCCATGTATCTCTGTCTGAGTTACGGTGTATCATTCTCTGCCTGCAGACTTCTTTATCGCACTGAACCCACACAACTACCAATTCAGCTCCCTTCTTCTTAAGAAGCTCCTGCCTGAGATTTTCCATATAGCCAGGTGTTCTTACCTCTCTTGTATATGGTGCATTAATAAATACGGTATCATTATATTCCAGTGCTTCCATCGCCAATTCCATAACACAATCGTACTCTGGATTTCTAATTTCTGCCTCAAAGAAATCTGAACTTCTGTTATACTCCTGATTTGCTACAACAAAAATCTGTTTTGATAACGTAATTAACGTATCCTTATCTAAGTATACGCAATTTGGCATAGCCTTTGCTAATTTTCTTGTGACAAATGTCTTTCCACATGCCGGTGGTGATGTTACCAAAATTAATTTCTTCATAATATACCTCCTAATGCTTCTTACAGAAGTGTTAATATGCCAGTTAAACACACATTCTTTCGTTAAAAAATATTTTAACTTTCACTTCTTATATCTATTATAGAATTGTTTTCAAATTTAACCCAATTTCTCTATATAATACCACTTTATACTATTTTTAGTCAACTAAATAAAAGCAATTATTTTACTTTTATTTCAATTTATTTTACTTGGAATATCACTGAATTAATTTTTTAAATTCATGCAATCGAGAATGTAAGAATATATGCTCTTTATATAAAAACAGGAATGGCGTTTCAGAATACTCCGAAACGCCACAAAATTGAAAGGGTTTAGATTATTATGTTACCTAAAAATCTAATACACTTATAGTTTAAAAATTAAAAATGTTTTTTGCAATAAGGCGCAAACACAATTGATTTTTTTGTTTATTTTGTATATTTTCCTGCTTTATTTTCTTAATTTCACAATTCCATTTAATAACTTTTGCACAATTTTTTTATATTATTACTTTTTTTACTTTTTTGTATTTTCTGAAAAAAGTAAAAAAATGTTTTTATTGATACATCAGCTATAATATTGATTATTATCGGAATCCTTTTCCCCTGACATTTTTATATTAGAATCATCCATTTTAACCTTTGGAATTACAACCGGAGGCAATCCTGCATTGACTAATATCGTTGTTATTAATGCTCTCACATGCGGATATATTTCATCATAAGCCTTTTTATGTATTTCTTTCTTATCCATGCCCTCTTCACAGTCTAAAAAGGCTGTAGCGCTTAATTTAAAGTTAAAATCCATCGGTGCGTTCTTCTCCATCATATCAATAGTAAGGTTTGCCGCACAATGCAAATTATCATTTGTATATTTCACATTAAATGAAGCTCTCTGATTAATATCAAGCTGCACCTGTCCTTCAAGCTTATTCGTCAAATCAATTTCTTCAACCTTTATTCCTTTAAATATCAGTTCTCTCATATTACACCTCCCAAATTCCGATTATTAAGCTCATTTCATTAACTGCCATTTTACTTTTTTACTGTCACTTTCTTTACTTTACTCCAAGCACCATAATAAGTCTTTTTATCAAATACCTTATAGGCTCTGATCTGAATAAAATATTTTTTCTTTTTTAACTTCTTAATTGTATATGATACTTTATTCTTTTTAACTTTCTTAATTTTAGCTTTCTTTAATTTCTTTTTGCTTAAAGCATAGCGTACATTATACCCGGCAGCTCCCGAAACTTTCTTCCATGAAAGTTTAACTTTCTTCCCTTTCTTATTAACAGCCTTCTTTATCGTTGCCTTCTTAACACTAACTTTCTTTGGTGCTGTTGTTGTCGTTGGAACCGGTCTGTTCGGATTATCTTCTGCTTCAATAACTTTTACAATTGTTCCTTCACAATTACTGCCAATTCCTGTGATTGTAATCGTAATTTTTCCTGTTTCATCTGTTACTGCTGTGTAAGTGTAATCTATATCTTTTTCTAAAGTTCTTCCATTATCCGGAACATTCACAGTTACAACTAATTGATTATTCTCAAATTTCGTCTTTATACTTACATTTGACATTGCTCTTTTACGAATTGTAAATGTCTTTGTAATAGTACCGGTATAGTTACCGATTCCACGAAGAGTAATCGTTGCCGTTCCCGGATTCAAATTATTATCATATTCAACTTCGAAATCTTTCATTGAAGACAGATTATAATCACCTTGTTTCATTTTAACAATTGGTTGGATTTCCATCTTCTTATATTCATACTGCGTATTAACCTTTGAAAAATCTTTTGTTACAATATCAGATTCAATATCAACTGTGCCAATTTGAAACTTACCAGTTATTTCCCCTTCGTATGAACCGATACCTGTTACAATTAATGTAGCTGTTCCGGCATCAATATTATCCTTATATGATGCTGTAAAGTCGACACCTTCTTCTAACTGTGCCTCACCATCTGTTACAGTAAATGGAACTGTCTGCTCTTCTCCATTGAAAGTAAGCTCAACTTCTTCCATATTCAAAGTGCATTTTGTCAGATCTTTTCCTTGGATTTCAACATCAATTGTTGCTCTAAGAACTGCAATTTCATATATCTGGAATCCATATGTAGCATGTCCATTCATGTTAACTTTCAGATATCTTATCATATCTGACTCTACATCACTTATATCTGTTGCCACATAGCCATTTACATCTGCATTCTTCTGCATAATTTCCCATGAAACTGCTTTTGTCTTTCCAATTTCATAAAATCCATTATCAGGATTCTCCTCATCAAATATCTTTGACACCTGAATTGTATAATCACCACAAAATGTATTATCTGATTTATAATTTACCAGCACTCTTCCAATTAATGATGCATCCATCTCTTTACCCAGGTCAATCACTACCCAGTCTGATGTTCTCTTGCTATCCCAATCAGATGACCAGTATTTGTCTTTCTTTCCATCTGTAAGAACTGTCTTGTCTTTTCCTTCATTTGCATATGTAGAAGAAACATAAACCGGTTTGTTTAATGCTAAGTTCTTTTCAACAGATGCCACATTGGCTGTCTGATCCGCTATTTCCGGATATTCAACAGGATTTACACCAATAACAGCAAATTCTTTAATCTGGTATCCATATCCTGTATTTCCATTGGTAAAATGTAATTTTACATATCTGAATTTATCTAATGTTACATTGGATAAATCTACGTCAAAGTGTTCCTGATCTACTTCTACATTACTGTATGTTCCAATAGACTCATAATTTTCTCCATCTAAAGAAATTGACACATCCCAATCTGTTACATTTGTCAGTCCATTCTGATTATACAGTAATAAGAAATTAATGTTCTTCACTTCCTGTATTTTTGATTTTCCTAAATCAATCACAAAAGTCTGTTCTTTGGCATTTCCATCTCTTTCTGTATTAACAAAGCCACCGGAAATTTTTCCATCTGTTAAAGCTCCTGCTTTATTCTCGTTTCCTTCAGAACTCTGCGTATAATCAGCTGCATAAACCAAGTTATAATCTGTATTCAGATATTCTGATTCATCTATAGGCGCCCCGCCTTCCACCATACTGGCACTTCCGGCCATGTTTGGTGTAGTATTTCTCTCATATCCAATAGCTGCCAGTTCACGAATCTGAAAACCGTAATCTTTAGCACCATCTAACATATTGAGTCTGACATACTGATACTGGGACAACTGAATATTACTCGTGTCTACTGTCAATTCACGATTTTTATAGGAATAATCTGCTCCTGATGTATAAACAGTTTCAAAATTTTCACCATCCAATGACAACTGAATATTAAACTTTTTGCTTGCTGTAATATCGCTTACATAATAAAGCATAAATGATTTCAGATTACTTACATCCTGAACACCGTCCAATGTAACAGTCACTCTCTGATCCGTCTTCGCCCCCCACTTTGTATTACAGAATGTTCCTGTAGAAAGTCCGTCTGTTAATGCTGTATCTGTATTTTCTGTACCTTTGCTGCTATATGTGTATGCGGCACCTTTCAGCAGGTTAAATTCTGATTTTAATAATTGAAGTTCCGTCATATCCTCAGCATCTAAATAATTGTCTCCTGTGATAGCTGATGTTGACTCTGTGTAATCATTATTTTTAATTGGTTCATACTGAGAATTATTTCCTGTCGGAACAATATATGTCGCATATGCTTCGTATTGTTCATTTTGAAAATCAATATTATTATAAACCGTGCAATCCTCATATGTTGTAATCGTTGTACCTTCCGATGCATAACCATTTAAACTGGTTCTGTTTGCATCTTCATCGGCAATATATCTCGGCTCTGTAACACTGGATAAATGAATCATTGTTCCGCCATTTCCATTTGCCAGACGCCCAAAGTTAATTCCTTTATTCAGCTCCTGCATGGAATACTGCCAATGTGAATGTCCTGTTATTATTGTGGTATTTTTATATTGTGTCAATAACGACTGCAGATTCTTTCCACTTGTTGTCTTTACGACATCTTTATAATCTAAATCATAAGAATAATTGCCTGTATTTTTCAAATCTCCGGTACAATTATTATAATCTACTGCATCATTCTCCAATGTATTAACACACAAATAATAATGCTGGTATAAAAATACATTCTTATCTTTGTAATTTTCTAACTGCTCTTCTAACCAGTCCATTTGCCCTGTCGTAACCAGTTTGTCTGTGTCATAAACCTCACCGGTCTTTGCAATATTGTTAAAGAATATAAAGATATTTCCCCCTGCCTCAGTTACAAAGTCCAGTCCCGGAACTGTTGTATCAATTGCCTCTCCATCCTCTGTCTCTTTGTAAACAGTTGCAATTGGATTGGTCAATGCATCATTTGCAAGAATTTCATGTCCGTTTAATTTATTGTGAACTGTTCCATCATCATCCACTGTAAAATATGTACTTGTAATTGAGTTATACCATCTGCTGACAGATGTATCTAACAATGATTTATTACTGGTAGATAATGTTGTTCTGGAATCATGATTACCTATAGCAGTCAAAACTGTCATGTCAGGATGTTTTGCAAGTGCCTCATTAAATCTGTCAAATGCCAGCTGCTCGCCTGCCTGCGATAAATCACCTGACATTGCTACAAACCTGATTCCTTCATTATCTAAAAACTCCATAGCCTTATCCATTGCCGGAACCGCATCATCTTCTGCCACAGAACTGTATCTGGTAAAATGCGGGTCCGATAAAGAACCAAATGTGTAGGATTTCTC
>CAOXUF010000070.1:0-799 GCA_948560485.1 uncultured Eubacterium sp. | reverse complement strand
CACTCTGCTCTGCCTCCTCTTTTGTGATCACCGTAATCTGCTTATCTGCCGGAATATTATAGGTATATACCTGTTCACTCTTTTTGTATACTACAACTGTTTTTGCACCTTCCGGAATAGCAGTGTAATCATTTATAATATTAAATGATCCCACACCATCTTTGACAACAACTCTTGCCAGATATGAATACTCATAGTTGCCTTTTTTTAATTTGTTTCCGTTCTCGTCTCCCCAGAATACTTTGTATACACCATCTTCATTTGCATTTATGTATATTGTACCATCTGCATATCCCGGGGTACTATACGCATAATCATATCTGAATGCTGTTACTAAGTTTTCATCTGCCTTAACTACCTTCTGATAATCTGCCGCTCCAAATGTCTGTACACTTAACGCCATAGCCAAACTCAGAACGATACTTAAGCCCTTTTTCATGTTCTTTCTCATAAAGAATCCTCCTTATACTACTCTCCCCTTTTCAATCTTGTCCATAGAATTTTATTTTATCATAACCCTATTGATGGCTCAACCTTTTACTTCTATTCCGTTCAAAAAAAGAAACTCCCTTGTTTACAAAGGAGTTTCTTTAATTAATTCGTTTGCTATTCACTATATGTTAATTATTTTTCGCATCTACATATTTAATAATAACATCTGTTACTTTTTCTAAAGGAATATTTCCCGTACGAATACACAGATCATATCCTCTGGAATCCCCCCATTTATTTTCACAATAAAAATTGTGATAAGTCTTTCGCACTTTATCCATCTTTTTCATCTTTGACAGTGCTGCTT
>CAOXUF010000069.1:8449-9062 GCA_948560485.1 uncultured Eubacterium sp. | reverse complement strand
TTTTCTTCTTAAAATTATTAGCAATAAAAATACCAGCTCCAGCTATAACACCAATACCAGTGCCCACCAATAAAAATAAATTTAAGAAGGGAGAGGCTATGCCACACGCAGCAGCAACACCAAAAGCTATATATGCAATCAAGTTCTTAACAGCAGCCAATTCCCCTTGTTGTTGATCCTGATAAAACGATTCAACTTTTCTATTTTCAGCAGCTTCTTGAGTAAAATTCACATCTGTACTATAATCGAGAATCTGCACATGATGAATATCTTTATACATAGAACGATAATTTTTGAAATATAAATCTGCAGCTTTCTCCTGCAAGGTTTTCACAAGAGTGAACATATTCAAACGCATCTGACCATTAACATCATCGTTTCCAAAATCATAAATCCAGCCAATAATACTTGAAATAACATTTAACTCTGATTCTCTTCTCAACAACTCCGCATCAAATTTTTCTTTTGCCAGCTCAACATCACCACTTAATCGAATAACAAGTTCATTGTATTCAATTTCATTGTATGTTTCAATTTCAACATCATTTGGCTTAGCTAACAGTTCGTTCAGATATTCCTTCAAATAAGTATTTCTTTCAACTGTTGGAACATT
>CAOXUF010000069.1:5208-8439 GCA_948560485.1 uncultured Eubacterium sp. | reverse complement strand
CATAATAAATTCAAGAATATTATAATTGTTATTAGCATAATTAGACATTCTATTCATGCTACTATAATCCTTACAATATTTTGCCAAAGTAGGTAGATCATATGACTCAGGCTTAAGTAATGAAGTCATTTTTGAACGAATCAGTCCAACAACCTCCTCTTCACTGTATCCCTCTTTTTTTGCACATTCTACAATTAGTCTATGAATATAATCAGAAATTAATTGGGCAGTCTCATCATCTACAGTATCTGAAAGTGTTTTACTAATTAACGAAAACAACATAAGGAATGTATTTTCATCACTACCCTTGAGTTCACATTTTTGATACTCTAAAAACCATTTTACTACAGCACTATCTCGCCCCATTCTCATATTAAATATCATATAGAACATACAAGAATTCTTCATATCTAATTTTACAGCTTCCGCAATAGCTCTATCTGCCAACGGTTTGTCATCATTTTTCCAAGCCATAACACTTAATAATGCTGGTGTGAGCCAGAAATCTGGTGTCTTCAAATGCTGCCTTTCAATAGATTTATAAATAATTGCATCGCTAACCATATTCAAATCAAGGTTGTCCATCATTCCTTGAACAATCTTTCTAACTGTTCTGAAATTGTTAAAATCATAATACTTCTTATTATTAAGTGCTCGTATTCTTTTGTTTGCCAACTCTACATTTTTATAACGAACATAAAGCTTGTTGATTTGTCCTTGAAGTTCATAGGCATCTAAAGCGCAATTTATAGAACTGTTAATAGTCCCATTAGCATTATCTAAGGTGTTTCTTATATGCTGATTGTAATCAGCCAAATTCCTTTCTGCTTGATTAACACTATTAACAGTAGAACTAATCTCTGATCTCAATGCATTATTCTCTCGTTCAATGCTTCTAAGTTCAGATTCAAGTCTACTTATTTCAGCTCTTAATTCATAATTGCCCAATTTTTTCGCCTCCCTTTCTAAATGGATACATTAATTGCTCGTTTTTTTCCCCATTCTTCAATTTCTGAAACAAGTTCATTATTAATAATAGAAATGGGAATAATTGATTCAATTGATTTAACCAGCAATCTTGCATCGATTGTATTTTCTTCTTGAATAAGCATTTGTTGTGCTACTTCTTTAATTGCAGTTTCAATATCTGCATATGAATATCGATCTGTCATATCGACCAACTTCTCAAGCAACTCATCAGATGGTGAACATTTTAACGATCCTGTTATATACTGTTCAAGAACACTTCTTCTTTCTCTTGCATTAGGAAGACCCGCATAAAACACTTCTGAAAAGCGTCCTTTTCTATATAACTCATATGGCAAAGCTTTTACATTATTTGCGGTTGCCACTATAAAAACCTTATTCGATGACTCTTGAATCCAAAAAAGGAATTCTCCTAACACTCTTTTTCCTGTTTCATTTCCGGAATCCGTTGTTGAAAGCACCTTCTCAATTTCATCTATCCAAAGCACACATGGAGATATGTTTTCAATGAATTGAAGGGCTTCTCTCATCTTTTTTTCACTTTCTCCTACCCATTTATCAAAGACAGAACCTATATCAAATCTAAATAGCGGAAGTTCCCATTCTTGTGCAACCAACTTTGCGGTTAATGATTTTCCGCATCCTGGAACCCCCACAAGTAAAATTCCCTTCGGTGCGCTGAGCTCATACTCAGCCAGCTGCTCCTCTGGTAAAAAGAAAATTCTCTTTTTCTCATCAAGCCATCTTTTTAGCCTGTCCATACCCGAGACTTTATACATTTTATTTACATTTATGTGTTGAACTGCTCCTATCTTTGGATACAAACGTTTCTTTTGCGATGCAAACCTATAAATCTTATCCCTTCGTAAACCCTGATTTCCTATAATTTCCGAAGCTAGCATATTTTCTATCTGAATTTCAGAAAAACCCCTTAACAATGCAGCAGCATATATAATATCCTGCTCTTGCCAATCAATTGTAAATCTTCCAGAATACATTTTAATAAATTTCCGTATCTGGCTAATTCGCTCATTACCATCAGGTAAATCCAGCGATATAAGCATTCCAAAGGCTGAAATTCGACTCCATACCTGATCAGTAGTTATTAAAACAACAACTCCATTATTTTCCTTCGCTATATATAGTATATTCATTAATTCGCGTGAATATGTATTATCGTCCGAAATTCTACGCACATCTCCCAAAACTATATTTAAGCTTCTCTGCTTTTTTAGTTGTTTAAGGAAGTATCCTAATGGCTCATCCTCTGTATCAATGCTGTCGCCCTTTACACCGAGACATTTTACCTGTTTTGCATCAGTATAATAAAGCATACTGATTTGACTCTCACTTGAAATTTCATTCAGCATCCTTTCAACACGTTCTCTCTCATCTGAATGAATAATGACAAGTGGTGTTCGTGCATATATGTAATTAATTAATTCTTTTTTTGCCTCAACAAAATTGGACATATCAACACCTCTAATACATATTTTTTATTTTTTTCAAATTCTTTTTACAAATATAAACGTAGTCCTGTATGAATACACTATTATCTGCATATTCTATCCTTTTTAGATATTTTATAAATGATTCTATAAAAGATTTTAAATTTCTTATAATTTCCTCCGATATTTTACTTTTTACAGATTTCGAATAATCCGGAATCTGTAAAAAGAACATACAGTTTATGTAATGCTTTCTAAATCTCGAAAATGCCACTTCTGCAATTTCTAAATCCATCTCTTCTAAGCATAATGTCATTTGTTTTTGAAGTCTACCAACTGATTCCCTAAGCATATATTCCTCAAGCTTTGCTAACTGGTTATATATCATCATGTCATATGAATTACCAAAAGAATAAGGATATACCTCTTTTAATTCATTAAGTTCTTCACAAGCCAATCCTTTTGTCATCACGCCAGAGATTAAAGAAATCCAATCTTCATATGAAATATATTTCACATTATCCATAACTTATTTCAAAAAGCTGAATGGAGGCTCAAGACTCCAGTTTGGAAGTTTTTTATTCATCTCCTTAAGTCTCTCATCTGAAACATCATATGTATTACTTTCATTTGAACTAAAATTCTCCTGAATTCTCTGCTCAAGCATCTCACCTAACTCTAAATTCATTTCGTTATCCATATTGTTTCTCCTTTCAATCGCATCTTATAAATATTCTACTTTACTTAATAAAACATCTTTCTTCTCACTCGACTCAGTATAGAATTGCTTGTAATC
>CAOXUF010000069.1:4441-5198 GCA_948560485.1 uncultured Eubacterium sp. | reverse complement strand
GAGCTTACATAAAATTGTTTGTAATCTGCAAGTTCTGCCATACTTTGATTTAATAATTCAAGAGAAGCATTTACTCGCGCAGGATAATCCTTATTTGCTTTAATAACTCTAAATAACAAAAATCCAAAAGCTACTGCAGTAGCAACTAATGAATATGGTGTAACAAAAGCCAATCCAATCGATAAAACAAAAATAATTATTACTGCTATATTTGGTGTATTAACATACATAAGCTGGAATTTATTATTGTTATAATAGTGCTTCATATTTTCAACCTGATCATTCTGATCTTGTCCATTAGATACAGAACTCCACATATCTATTGACAAAGGATAATCTAAAGGTTGTGTTTCTTGCAACATCAATGCCCAATTCTGAATTGCTGATACAAACCATTCTCTAGTATTCTGCAAACCAAATTTCTTTACTTGTACGTTTGTTTGATCTGCATCATCATAAATAGCCCATCTAACCATTTGCTTACCAATATTAAAGCTTTCTTCCTGAACTGCCTGATACTCTTGGTACTGTCGTTCTGCAGCTTCCACAACACCATTATTTTCAATAATAAAGTTGAAGTATTGCTGCTGATTTTTTAATTCCAATTCTTCTTGATCGTAATTTGAGATTAAAGCCATAAGAATTGCATCAACACGATTCTTATAATTTGCTTCTGTCTGTTCTTGAAGTTCAACATCCATCGCCTCAATCTCAGCAATTAATTTTTCATATTTTGAAACATTAGCATATGATTTTT
>CAOXUF010000069.1:0-4431 GCA_948560485.1 uncultured Eubacterium sp. | reverse complement strand
TAGTCACACTTTTTCGAAGCAGGCAACAACTGAATATACTTTTGATACGAAGCTGTTAATTCATCCGCCATTTCCTGATGAGCATTCAATTCAGAAATCCAACTCTTAATAACATTATTAACATTATGCTCAAGTTCTTTATCTGTTCCAAATAAACCATTTAAGTACGCTTGTAATAATACTGCTGACTCTTGCTGAACTTTAGTGGGATCAATTGTTTTTAAATACTCAAAGAACCACTTCTTAGCCACATCATTTCTTCCAAAACGAAGGTTAAATAAACAGAAGAATAGCGATGCCTTTACTGGATCTCTCCTAAAACACTCTGATAATGAATTATTTGCGACTTCCCTATAGTCATTAATCCATGCTGTGATAGCCATCAATGCATATGAAAGCCAATATCTAGAGCTTGTAATCCATAATTCTTCTGATATTTCCTGAATTGACTCATTTCGAACTAGATTAATATCAAAATCCTTAACAACACCCATAACAGTTTTTCGAATAGCTTCATGATCTCCAAACTGTTCTTTTAAGATCTGATCAATTCTTAATATATTCTCATGTGCTAACTGTTTCTCCTCATTTTGGACCATGTTCTCTTTGAACCGATTAACACTATCATATATTTTGTTCGTAGTTGTTTTGATATTTGCTGTAGATGTATTCACAGATTCAATTTTTACATCTACTTTTGATTTAAATGAGGCAATAGTTTCATTTAAATTACTGACTGCATTATAAGATGAACTCGCCATGCCCTATCTTCTCCTTTGCTATATTTCTAAATTTTCAAATACATTTACAAGGTCTATATTTTTTTTATCGGCTTCCTTATACAATGTTCTCCAGCTTTTTAATTCCTCAAGAGCTTTCTTCAACAATGCATATCCCTTTTCTCGCCTTGCCCTTAGAATAATCTGCATATCAGAAATTCTACGCCAAAGTAAAAATCCGCTGACTACTCCTAGCAAAATTCCTATTACCAACGAAATCTTATTAAACTTGATTATAGTAATTCCTAACGTCACCAAAGATGCAATGGCCATTCCAATAAAGATAAGTATATATTTATCTTTTATCGTGTTCCAGACTCTATTTTTATTGTAATGTTTTTGAAGTTCAGCCTGCGCACTATCAAATGAATTTTCATCACACTCGCCTTGCCAACTATCTATTTCAATCTTAATTTTTTCTTTTTCTTTTTTTCGATAGTTGTCAGCATATGTCTGAAAACCTTTTGCAATCCATTTTTTCAGATACAATATAGAAAACTTCTTTACAGTTATATCAACTCTATTAACATCTTCCTCAAACGCCCATGTAAACAGTAAATCTTCTAATTTTTTTGCATCAGAATCTGATGGAAACTCATTATTAAAGAACTGCTGCGCCATTCTTAAATCACCCTTGGATTTAAGAATCATTTCATTGTATCGTTTATTCTTAATAACAACTAATTCATCTTTATCATACGCATTTATCAAATCATATAATATATTTTCAATTCTCTGAAACATATTAGGCTCAACCTGGGTATTATCTTCTACTATATTTCTAAAATGAATTGCTAATTCTTCATTCTTTTCGGCTGCAGATAAAAGTCTTTTGAGTTCGTCATAATCTGATGAATGTCTACGTAATGTTTCAAATTCATTTTTGGTAATATAGATATATGAATCAGAAAAAGTTAATGTTTTTTCTAAAACCCTATTACCATAGTTCGGATGCATACTTTCCATTCGCTCAAGCATATTGGTAAAACATTCATGAACAAGATGATTAAATTCCTTGTCAACTCCAAAAACACCTGATAAGTATGCCTGAAGTAAGTACTGCCACTCTTCACCTAGGTTCTCCATATCTACCCTGTCTAAATAAGAAAGATACCACTTCTTTGCTGCATCAACACGTGTAAAACGCAGATTGATAAGTAAAAAGAACAACGATGTACTAAAATAGTCCATAGTCAACGCTTTTGACATTGCTCTCTTTGCTGCTTCTTCCTCATTGCTAGCCCAAAACATAACAGCCATTATTGCGTATGCAAGCCAATATTCGCTATTTTGAAGATATGCCTCTTCTACCTTTTTTCTCATAGTTTGGTCTGAACAAATATAAGCATCTAAACCAATTACATATCCCAATGTTATTCTTCTAAGTTCATTGAAAAACTTAAATCTTGTGTAATACTCATCTGTAAACTGTGTGACATTTTTTGATGCTGTACTTAAATTCTTAAAAGTAAAATATGAATTGGTAAGATCATTAATCAAATCAGACAATTCTTTTGTACTAACATCTGCTTCCTGAATATGTCCCTTTACATACTCCATAGATTTATTGACTTCAATATCCATAGCTGCAGCATTTTCAGTAACTATTTCAACATTTTCTATTAATGATGCCAATTCAGCCTGAAGATTTTGATTCTCTATAATAGCTTTTTCAATCTGATTCTGAAGCCTTCTAATTTCTGCAAGTAGTCGTTCCGCTTCCTCTCGTTCAGCTCTTGCTTCTTCTTCTGTCATTTTGTCAAGCCCCCTTTACTCAATTTTAAAGCCTTCTTGTATTTTCTTTTTTTCCTTTTCAAGTTTTTCACGTAATATAATTAACATTGAAAATGAACCTTCCCCAACTAAATATTCCGAAAGTTCTGATAATTGTTTTGCTGTATATCCTTCAACTTGAATTCCGTCTCCAACATATTGTCCAATTACTATCCAATTAGCAAACTCATCAGCAATCTCCGTATGCTTTGAATACTGAGATAATTTTCTCTCAATAGCATCATAATCTATCTTAGATGAATCGGTCATCGATTCTATTTCTGTATCAGTAGAATCAATATTTCCCTTAGCATTTGTATCTTCTAGTCCACCTTCTTTAATCTAGATGCAACACCTTTCCAATCAATTGGAGACTCATAATAGCTTGGGTTCAAATCACCTCTATCCAACGACTCATATTCAGCATTTATCTTGTCTCTTTCTTGAGAAACAAACTGTTCTATTGAATCCTCATCTACACCATATTTTCTAAGATTTTCTCTATAATCATCTAATACTTCTTCTGTGTCTGCATTTCTACTTTCTATAATTTCAGGTGTTATCTTTCTAGTCAAAATCTTCGGAGAATCTTCAACATACTCTTCTGCTGTAAATTCCTTATCTCCAGATATATCTTGTTTAGGCAAACCCTTTTGCAAAATCTGATTTCGTATCTGTCTCAATTCTTCAACACTTGTTGCATTCTTAATCTGACTCTCCAAATCTAGGGGAATATTATCTATTTGTTCTATGTCCTCATCAAATGCTAATTCTTCCACCTTCACTTCATTCATGATGTCATTTACTTCAGTATTTAAATGCTCAGTATTATCATATAAATAGTCTTCAATATTTCCACTTTCAACATTATCAAATGACACTTCTTCTATCACAGGAACTTCAACAGAATCCATTGCATCAAAGGCATCTCCTGACGATTCAAACGATTCAAGCAAACTATCATCTGAAAATGAACTCTCTAACGAATTATCAATTTCAAATTTATCCATATTCAAACCCTTTCTTTTGTGTTTTTATTTTATCAAAAATTTTGGATGACTTAATATTTTCTCATATTCGTCATTAGATATTCCAAAATCCTTCTTCATCATTGCCTTACGTAAAAACTTAATCTTCGTACAATTCAAGAATTTCTTTGTAAATGTAATTGAACTTGATTTATCTGCAATAGTTTTAATATCAGTATTCATTGTTACTAAATATTTTAGAAAAGCTTCCTTATCTGTTATGGCATATAGTCGCTTATTAGCAAGCTTTGTTGCTGCAAAATCTGCATTTATTCTTACACCCTGATCACATTTTCCAACACAGCAATGATTATATGGGCATTCTCTATGTGCCATTAATAAATCTTGATGTTCATCCCAATAATGAATCTTTTGTCTCACATCATCGTCAAAAATCACAGTTCTAATATTCGCCTTATCATGAACATTGTATGTACTAATTTGAAGATGATTATCAAGTTTACCAAAATGAAGAAGTGCTTCTCCAACTCCCAGCCTACCTAGCAATTCGTAATTCAGATCACTCATATTGGTTGCTGTTCTTACAGCATCTTTGTTATCTTTTTCTACAAGTTTAAACATTATTTTTACATCAGTATTCGCTACTATTTCTTTTCCCACTGATGTAGGAGATTGATCAGCAATAATAATACTTGTACCATATGAACGGATTTCTTTTATCAAATCCTCCAATGTTTCAACTGTAGATACTTGTGAATCTGCCCCTTCAGAACCACTTGATTTTTGTCCCAATAAAACATGTGCTTCATCAATTAATAAGACATTCTTTAATTTTTCATCTGTTATGAAGTGACCTTTGTCAAGTGTAAATCGCAAAAATCACCACAAAC
>CAOXUF010000068.1:3205-9140 GCA_948560485.1 uncultured Eubacterium sp. | reverse complement strand
AATTCAGATACGATATAGAAATCTACAAATGACTCCAAATCGATCAGATTAGATATCTGTGTAAAGTTCTTTGCCTGTAATGCAGTCTCAAACTCTTCCAAATATGCAAGGGTTCTGTCTCTCTTTCCATCATACTGTGGATCTGTTTCAATATCTTCCGGTTCGTTTACTGCAAAATACATGTCATATTTGCTTGTTCTTCCCTTTAAGTGAGGGTCTGTACTTTCATCTCTACCAGAATTATCAATTTCAAGAAGAATGTCATCATTATTTGCATTTCCTGCATTAATATTTACACGATTAACTCCTTCTTCTACAGATTCAATTAATAAATAAGAACCTAAATAGTTTCCATCTACATATAAATCTGCCGGCTTACATTTACTACTAAATGCATTGCCACTGGCATGCTGTGCTTCTAACTTATTATAAAAATCAAAAGCAACCTGATTTCTCATTAATGTTTTATCAAAACAGTTTGCAAGAAGGCTCCACTTTTTCGCTGAACCCATTCCAAACAAATCATGTGCAGCATTAAACTTAATATTATATGCTTTCTTCTGTGCTGACTTTGTAGAATTTCCACGTACATTCGCTGTACCATAATCCCATGCTGCAACTGTTCCGTCAGCACCTTTTACTGTAATCGCCGCATCAAATTTAATCTTTGACTCATCCTTATAAATATCTACATCTTGTGTAATCTTAGTACCTGATGTAGTTCTTGATGTGTTAATAAAAATCTGTGCAATTCCATCATCATAGGCATTTACTGCACTTGCCTTGTATGTAAACTGTGTTATTTCTGAATCAGGTGAAACAATTTCAGTTCCCTCGCCATCTGTATAAACAGCTTTTACTTTTACATCATATTTTGTTCCATCTGTTAATCCAAGTCCATCTACATTAACTGAAGCTCCTGATTCAGCAACCTCAACTGTCTGCTCTCCTATACTTACGATATATTTACGTGTACTGCCTTCCGGTAATACATTACCATCTTTAAAGTATACCTTGTAGCCCTCACCTGCTTCTGTAAAATTATATACGAAAGCATTGGTAACTGCTGTTAAATCTGTGAGTGTTCCGCCTGTAGTAGACTGCTCACTAGGAGTTCCTTTTCGAATAACAAAACTGAATTCCTGACCATTACCATTTGTACCTGTAACAACATTGTATGCGTTGTCAGTTAAATCGCTGTCAAAGAATCCCAGCCATGCACCACCAGCATTGTGATCATTATCAGTTGGAAGTGCAACTCCGTTTACTTTAACATCTTTATAAACCGGTGCATAATCGAACTCTAAAAACACCCTGTTTCCAGCTCCAACAGTTCCATATCTCTTAAGACTAAATCTTACTCCTTCTGCCGGCTGAATCCATGCCACCGCATGTTCAATTCCGTTATTTGGATTCGTTGTGTTTTCAATCGTCTCAAAATTAAGATCTGAATAATCTCCACCTGATTGAGTGGCAGTTGTTGTTTCTGATGTTCCAGATGTAGTATCCAATTCACCACTGCCGCTTGGAGTTCCTTTCTTTAAAATAATAACAGCCTTTCCTGTGGTAGTTGTAATTACCAGTTCGTGATAGTTGTTATCTGATAAGGCAGATACCAAAAAGGTCGTCATGCCAAGTGCCTGTTCAAAAACTTCCTCATCACTGAGAGTCTTTGGCACACCGTCTACCGTAATTTTGGTATCTTCTGTTTTATTATCGGCAGAATATACTATCTTCATATAATTCTGATCTTGAAACTCTGGCGTTCCACTAAAGCCTGCTATGTTATTCTCTTTCAGATTCCATGCATATGATCCATTCATACCAACAACTTCAGTAAAACTCAATCCTGAATAATCTTCTGCAGCTTCAACTGTTTTTGGCGTATAACTTAAACTAGTAATGACCATCGCCAATGCAAGAACAATTGACACTGCTCTTCTCATAGTTCCTTTCTTTTTTCTAATACTCCTTTGTCTTTCTTCAGTCCCGCTTATTTGTTTAGACACAAAAAATGGCTTCCAATATTTTCTCATGTCATCCTTGTCCGTCCATACTTTAAGCCATTTAAAAAAGTATTTTAATATATTTTACACCTAATCCCCTTAATTTTCAAGGGATTTGCCAGATTTATACATTTTTTTCCAATTAAAAATTTATTATGTTTAAAAAACGTCTTTGATGTTAACATTAACAAAATTTAAACGTCTTTATTTATCCTTTGAAACGTTTTTATGCTATATAACAAAAAACCAAGTGCAAAATGCACTTGGCTGTATAGTCTTCTTTAAATTAATTCTATTTCTACTGTAAAGGGTCATCCCCTGAACCTTCCTCAGTAAATAACTCTCCCCATGGGTTGTCTCCAATGTCACCACCCTCATATCCATCCATAATTCTGTTATTCAATTCAAAATAAATTGATTTCAATTCT
This sequence comes from uncultured Eubacterium sp., assembly GCA_948560485.1. Next base: position 6,706 of record CAOXUF010000068.1, on the reverse strand, counting down.
GGCGTCTCATACTTTCTCATAATATAACTCCTCACAATAATGCAATAAATTTATATGGAATCTAATATCTATACAAATTTATAGCATATTTTATCAAAGAAAGCAATGCTTATAATCACTTTTTCTTACGAAACTTAATCATCTTGCGTTTTGTCCATTTACCATAAACTTTTTCTCCATTGCTGCCTTTTGCATACGCTCTCGCTTTTATGTAATAATTTCTTCTGACTTTTAATTTTTTTATTGTAATTTTATTATTTTTAAATGTTTTAACCTTTGCTTTTTTAAATTTCTTGTTTGATGCATATTTAATCTGGTATCTAACTCCTTTTACTTTTGTTATTTTCTTTAAAACAACCTTTGCTTTTTTAGATTCTTTATTTTTTCTTGTTGCCGATTTTATAGAAGTTTTTAATAATTTTTTTAATCTTTTTTTGTTGCTTGAACGGTCGGTTTCTGAACCTGATTTCCTATTACAGCATCTCCCGGTTCTCCATCTACAAATAAATGTGCAAAAGGATTTTCCATTATATCTCCATCAAAACCATCTGCATTTATATTGCGTGTTGGTACACACAATCCTAAAGTTATAACCAAAATAAAAACTACTATCTTATGCAATATATTCTTCATTATATTAATCATTCCTTATTTTTTCTTTATTTTTATCTTTTTAGCCTTTGACCACTTACCATAATATTTTTGGCTTTTTACGATTTTAACAGCTCTGGCTCTCACGTATAATTTTTTCTTACGAATAACCTTTTTACTGTTTATCTTTACATTCGTCTTCTTAACAGTTTTTTTCACTAAAACTTTCTTAAATCTTTTATTTTTCGAAACCTGTATCTGATATTTTTTTGCCCCTTTTATTTTTTTCAGTTTCAATAAAATTTTCTTTGAATTTTGTTTTTTAATTGCTTTTCTTATCTTTGTTTGTCCAACTTTTATGCTCTTTGTTGTATTATGAGTAACCTCATCCCCTGTAATAATCGGTTTTGTAGTTTTTTGTTCCGTAATTATAGATGTACTATCTGAAACTGTTGTTATATCTAATGTCAAAATTTCTGAGGTAGTTTCTGATACATCCGACGTAGTATCGGCTTCATTTATTGTAGTATCCTTCTCTTCTGATGTGGTTTCTGATTGTTCCGGCGTAGTATTCACCTCTTCCGGAGTCGTAACCGGCTCTACTGATGTAGTGTCCGGCTCTGCTGTCGTTACCTGCTCCGTTGTGACTGCCGTCGTAAACAAATCTTCCCAAGGATTTCGATTTATGTCCCCGTCTATATCTCCTGCATCAGGATTCTGTACTCCTGCAACTGTCATTGTAACCGCCAGCATAATTACCGTACATGCTATTGCCCAAAACTTCTTCATATGTTACTCCTCTTTTCTATAACCTAACCTATTATAATAATCATTTTATCATTTACTTTTTAAAATAACAAGTATCTATCCTTTCCTTTTTCTTCATCATCCAATGTAATAATAAGTAAAGAGAGTGGTATATACCACTCTCTCGTTTAACCTTAATAAGACTATTTTTTAATTTTTATCTTTTTAGCTTTTGACCATTTCTTAGCCCCAACAGCTCTTACTCTTACATAAAGTTTTTTCTGATTCTTAACTTTCTTGCTCTTAATAGTTACTTTTACTTTCTTCACTGTCTTTTTAACAAGGACTTTCTTAAACTTCTTAGTCTTTGAAATCTGTACCTGATATTTTTTAGCGCCTTTCACTTTCTTAAATGTAAGTTTAACCTTTGTTGCTGCTTTTTTCTTGCTTGCACTCTTAACTGTTGTCTTTCCAAGCGCCTTCTTTGTTGTTACCTTTGGTGCTGCTGTTGTTGTCTTTGGAGCTTCTGTAGTTGCAGATGCCTGTGTAGTTGTTTCTACAACAGAAGGTGTTGTTGTCTCTGCTGCATCCGGTGTCGTTGTCTCTACTGCATCCGGTGTTGTCTCTACATCCCCTGTTTTATCCATATCAACAACATTTCCTTTTGAATCTTTTAATATAGGATTGTTGATATCAACTACTACTGCAAGTCCTACTCCGCCAAGGCCTATTACAAAGTCTGCTGCTCCATCTTCAGTTGCTGTTACCTGAATCTCAACTGTCTGCTCTGCCTGTAACGGATATAATGTGTCATCTCCTGTCTTCTTATAATTTCCATCTACTGGAGATGCTTTCATTTCAACTGTATATGTATATGTTTCTCCCGGTGTTAAACCTGCAACCTTCTTGCCTACCTGTATTCCCCATGGATCCCAGTTCTGGCATGTCTTCTGCTGTATCTTAATATGATTCTTGTCAGCTGCATCTATTCCTGCCACTGCTGTTGAACCATTCCATTTACCAACATAAACATTATAACCACCTACTTGATAATTATTATCATCTGCTGGTGCTGCCAATTCCTGATCCAGTACAATATCTGCTGGTGTTGGTGTTGTTTCTACATCTCCTGGTGTTGTCTCTTCGTCACCTGGTGTTGTTTCTACATCTACCGGTGTTGTCTCTTCGTCACCTGGTGTTGTTTCTGGATCTACTGGTGTATTCCCACCTTCTCCAGCCTTATTAAATATAAACGCTGACAATCCATTACTATTCACCGTAGTAATTACAACTGAATTATACATTTTTGTAAGCAATGATACCGGAACAAATGTCTGTGTTCCATCAGTAATACAATCACTTGTAACATCTGCACCATTTACTTCAATCTTGTCTGCCGGCGAATCATTATTTGGCATGTAAAGTGCATTTACATCATTCTTTGTCTGAATATTGATTACTTCTAATTTTTTAGGATTTGCTGGTGAAACATATGCTTTAAATTTATCAAGATTTCCTTGATCTGTTGTTTCATTTCCCAACCAGCTGATATCATCCCATTTAACTGCACTTGGATCTGTAACTGCCGGTTCAGTCTCTCCCTGATCCTGAATCTTAAGTGTTGCATTTCCCTTAACATCTTTTGCAGTCTCTCCTGATGTCGTTGCTGTCACTAAAATAGGATATTCTCCATCTGCAAAATCCTTAAACTGAGAATAATTTACAAATATCCCATTAGCAGTTGCATTGTATGTAGTTACTTCTGCATCATTAATTGACACTTTAATACTTTCAGAATCTACTTTTTCTCCCCATGCAAAACCAATATGTCCATCTGTCTCATTAAAGATTTCCATTCCGTTACATGTAAAACCTGTAAGCCCTTCGTTTGTACCATCTGTAACAGTATAAACTTTACCATTAGCAGTTGCATTTGCACTAGCTACTGCTGTCTGTGTGTTGTAAACCGTAACCGATGTTACAACCATTGCGATTGCACATAAAACTGCAATCATTTTCTTGAAACTTCTTTTCATTTCTAATACTCCTTTCAATTTTACCTATTGTATAATGTTAATAAACAACTATTCAATTTTAGCATATATTAAAAATATTTTTAGTCCGCCTTTTTTTAGAAGGTGTTCTTTTAGATCGGAAGAGCGT
>CAOXUF010000068.1:0-3195 GCA_948560485.1 uncultured Eubacterium sp. | reverse complement strand
ATACACTTTATTAATTCTTTTATACATACTGAAAAAATTAAAAAGAGGCATCCGCAAAGGATGCCTCCAAATAAATCACACTACTTTTTAATTTTAATCTTCTTAGCCTTTGACCACTTCTTAGCCCCAACAGCTTTTACTCTTACATAAAGTTTCTTCTTATTTTTAAGTTTCTTGCTCTTAACAGTTACTCTTACTTTCTTCACTGTCTTCTTAACAAGAACTTTCTTAAACTTCTTAGTCTTTGAAATCTGTACCTGATACTTCTTAGCACCTTTCACTTTCTTAAATGTAATCTTAACCTTTGTTGCTGCTTTCTTCTTGCTTGCACTCTTTACTTTTGTTTTTCCAAGAGCCTTCTTAGTTGTTGTAACCTTTGGACCTGCTGTCGTTGTCTTTGGAGCCTCCGTAGTTGCAGGTGTCTGCGTAGTAGTTTCTACAACTGATGGTGTTGTTGTCTCTACTACTGGCGGTGTTGTTGTCTCGCCAGCATCCGGTGTTGTTGTCTCTGCTGTATCTGGTGTTGTTGTTTCCATTACTGATGGCGTTGTTGTCTCTTCTTCATCTTTTGGATATACAACATTTCCTTCTGCATCTTTTACTACAGGTGCAAAATATTCGATTGGATTTGTCAGTCCTACCCAGCCCATTCCAACAACAAACTGACCATTACCGTCTGTATCTGCTGTAAATGTTCCTGATAATGTCTGCTCACCACCTGTAAGTGGAATTTCGGCAGAATTATTTGTTACTAATACTTTACCATCTGCGGATGCAGATACAATTTTCCATTCAATTGTATATTCTGCTCCTGCTGTAAGTCCTGTAAAGCTCTTTACAATCTGTAAGCCCCAGGCACCACCTTCAACCCAATTACTTGTTTTCTGCTGTACCTTAATGTGATCTTTATTTCCTGCATCAACACCTGCTATTGCAGTAGAACCATTCCACTGTCCAACATAAATATTATAGCCACCTACGGTGTAATTGTTGTCAGTTTCCGGAGCAGGTAATTCTATATCCATTGTAATTTCTGTCGGTGTTGTTTCTCCCGGTGTTGTTTCTCCCGGTGTTGTTCCCGGATCCGCACCCTGTACTGTATAAGTAATCGCAGCCTTATCTGACTCAACGCCATCTTTTACTGCTGTCACTGCGATCGTATAATCTCCAGCTGTAGCAAACAATGCTTCATCAAAATTGTAATCCGGAGTAGTAACCTCAGCTACAAATTCATCATTCAAATATACTTTGTATGATGCTGCACCTTCTACTGTTCCCCATGCAAAATGGAATAGTAATGTGCCATCTGTTCCTGGTGCATGTGCTAAACCTGCAGGTGCTGCCGGCTTATCTCCTACCGGATCTGTCTCTTCCGGTGTTGTCTCTGCTGGTGTTGTTTCCGCTGGTGTTGTTACTTCTTCAGCCTTTGGTAATACTGCAAGTTCAAATACTGATGTACCATATGCACTTGCATTTCCACTGAATTCTGTCACTACAACCTTAACATACTGAGCATCTGTTTCATCAAAGTTTACTGTAGAAATAAGGTTATTTGCATCTGCTGTTCCTGACGCAACCGGTGTATCACCATAAACTTCATCTGCTCCTGCTACATATACGTCATATGCTGCTGCAAAAGAAGCTTCAAATACAATAGCTACCTGTCCGATTGTCTTAACTTCACCTAAATTCACACCAAAGAATTCACTTCCTACCGCATGATCTTCTCCTGCTGTAGATGCCTGCCATCTTGATGCCATATTTCCATCCACGATATTCTGTGCATTGCTTCCTGAACTTACAATTGCTGTTTTACCCTTTGCATAGTTATCTGCTGAATTAAACTTTGCTGCGACAGCCGCTGCTTCTTTCTCAGCATCTGTCAATTCCGGTGTTGTTACTTCCTTAATACCTCTTGCAAGCAATTTACCTTCTTCGTCAAATGCTACAACAATAAACTTCTGTGTCTGACCTGGCTTTCCTGCGATATGATCAACATATGTCTGACCAGTCTTATTAAATGGCCAGTTATTATGAAATGCTGTTGCAATATGATCTTCATCTTCTACATCAACATATGCTGTATATGTTGCAGCACCTTCTACAGCATTCCAATGAAGTTCATAATATTTTGTGCTGGTATTATTATCAAACGCAAATGAAGGTTCAAGAATTGTCACCTCTGCATCTGCTGGTAATGTTGTCATTGGTTCTGTTTCATCTGGTTCTGTAACATCAAACTGAACATCTGAAATCGTAACATCATATGCATCTGCTATTTCAACATCATTTGTATTAATTCCTAATGGCATATAAATTTTCACTGTATCAGCTTTTGCAGTAAATTTATATGTAAATGTTGTTCCTTCCGGTGTTGCAGCAATTGTTCTGTTAATTGCCGTTCCATTTGTAAATTCGATTGGAACTACCTTATTTACTGTAGACTTAACATTCAGTGTTAATGTATATGTTTCTCCGTTTGTTACTGCAATTGCATCGAGCACTGCCCCATAACTCCACTGGTCTGCATCTGCAGCAATACCCTGAACTGTAAATCCATATCCATTATACTCTGTAGGTGCAAATCCTTCTGAAGTTGGTGTCTGAATTGCCCAGTTATAACCTGAGAGAGCAACATCTCCCTTTTCTACCGGTGCAGGTTCTGTTGGTGCCGGTGTTGCAATTTCGCTTCCCTCTCCATCTTCATAATAAACATAGCATGTGTATGTTCCTAAAGCATCTGTTACTGTAAATTCTGTCTCCTGTGCAGTAAACGCATCTAAATGAATTGCAATTCCTGCTCCCTGTGGGTCGTATTTTCCCTCACCCAAAGAACTACTTTCGATTCCTGCAGGAAAAGTTACATAAAAACTGTCTGCTGCTGCAAACCCTGGTTTCTGAATATTAACTAAATTCACTCTGCTGTCCTCGCAATAGAACTTATACTTGTTAGAATACTTTCCACCGCCAACTCCATCTCCTGCGTAAGCAACTCCAGACCAATCTGGTGCTGCCGCTCTTACATATGTGTCATTATAAAATGTAAGTGAACTTACAACCATTGTAATCACACACACATATGTCCATATTTTTTTCATTGTTTTACTAAGTTTCATTAATTTTATCTCCTCGTATTATATAGTAGTAGTGTTTATAGTCCCTCTCCAAGGACTGTATGCTATACTGTTTGGAGAT
>CAOXUF010000067.1:7649-9302 GCA_948560485.1 uncultured Eubacterium sp. | reverse complement strand
CCACTACAAAAACCTCTCTGGCTCCTGCCTGAAATGCCGCATCCTGTACAGCCTTTGTTTCCACCTCTGTAGCCCCGCTTGGAATACAAACGCAGATACGTGGTTTCTTATAAGAGCGCTTACCCATAGACTTCTGAATAAAATATCGAATCATCTGCTCTGTCACTGAATAGTCAGAAATAACGCCCTGTTTTAACGGTCTTACCGCAACAATATTCCCAGGAGTACGTCCAATCATCAGTCTTGCTTCTTCACCAACTGCTTTAATTTTCTCTGTGTCTCTGTCAATAGCCACTACCGATGGTTCTTTTAAAACAACACCTTTTCCTTTAATATAAACAAGTATACTTGCAGTCCCCAAATCTATTCCAATATCTGTATTAAACATTTGTTACTCCTTTGGTCATTCTTTTTTTCAAAATATAATCTTATATATTTTAGAATATCCACACTACACTAAAGTATAACAATTTTTTCTCATTATGTACATGTTTAATTTTGATTTTATTCCAAAAGATTCCTGTTATCTCTTTTACATTTTTCTAATTACATTTATTTTCGTCAATTTTCGAGTTTTTTTACAATTTGTTCATATTTTGTTAACATTTATACTATAGTATACTAATTGTACTACTTAGGTAGTGCACATAGTTTGTATACGTCATACCCTATAATGGCGTATTTTAAGTTTTTCATACTCAACCTAGTGGGTGAGATTCCCACTAGGTCCCCCGAAATCAACAGCCTTGAGTGAGAATTCACCCAAGGCTTTTCTTATTATTTTGTTTTTTCATCTGATATTATTTTAGCCGGAAAAAAATAATATTCTTTACTAACTATCCTCTTTTTCTTCTATATTTTTCTCTCGTAGCCATACCCCCTCGAATATGTCTCTCACTCTTATTTTTATCCAGAACTTCTTTTACTTTAGATGCCATAACCGGACTAATCTGTGTCAAACGCTCTGAAACATCTTTATGGACTGTACTTTTACTTATTCCAAACTGCTTTGCACAGCTTCTAACTGTGGCTTTATTATTAATTATGTACTTAGCACTTTCCAGTACCCTTTCTTCGATATATGCTTTCAAAAAAACCTCTGCCTAATACATACTTTGTACATCTTATGCAGAAGTTTTATAATTCATTCTAAAATTACAGCAAACTGGTAATTCTCTTCCTGTCTATACTGTCATTTATCTCCGTTATTTACAACATAAATACCAATACATACCAGTCCGAGTGCAACAAGTGTCTGCCAGCCCATTTGACTTTTTTCCTGTAAAAGAAGAAAAGAGAGCAATACTCCAAATATAGGATTCATAAATTTATACGCTGAAATCTTTGAAACCGGATTATACTTCAACAAAATACTCCATAGCGTATATGCCGCCGCTGAGATAAATCCCATATACACGAGCAATATCCAACTATTATAGGAAACACTATACAATCTCCCGCCCGTGATATACCCAAGAAACGTCATGATTAGACCGCCAGCTAAAAACTGATAACCACTCAACATTACCACATCTGCATCTTTCGAAAATTTCTTAATAAACGACGAAGAAAATGCGGACGAAAGAGTGGATATTAGTATAAATCCTTCTCCCAAAAAACTGAAACGCAAATCCATTTCACTTCCCACAAGAT
>CAOXUF010000067.1:2120-7639 GCA_948560485.1 uncultured Eubacterium sp. | reverse complement strand
ATGAAAATAACAAAAAATCCCAATATACTTCCCAAAATCTTTTTTTCTGTTAACTTTTCCTGTCCAAACACAAGGCACGAAACAAGTATTGTCACAAACACTGCAGAGCCATTAATGATTGATGATTTCACTCCGGTAGTATGTGCCAGCCCAATATAAAAAGGCACATACTGCAAAATTGTCTGAAAGCAGCTAAGCGTAGCAATTTTTGCAGGACTGGATGGTAATATAATTCTTTTATTTTTAATACTAAAAAATAAAATGACCATTGTGCCCGCCAAAGCAAACCTTATCCCTGCAAATAAAATCTGTGATGCAGTATCACCACCTGCTATTTTAAATAAGCGATAACCTATTTTTATGCATGGAAACGCTGAGCCCCATAACAAACAGCAGATACCCGCTACCAGAATTACTATAGGCGTCCATGCTAATTTATTTTGTTTTATTATTCTAAAATTCTTATTGCTTTCTGCCACTTACCTTAAATCCTTTTTAAACTTATCTCTCAATTCATATTAACGGCTTATTATTTTAAGCCTTATATCACTATTTTTCATTTTTTTCAAATATTCTATACTGACACCCCTGTAACTTTCCAATGTTTCTTTTTTAAAGTTTCTCTTCATAATCCTGCTATTCATATAATTTTCATCAAATAACATCCCAGATTCAAAATCTTTTATCATCAGCTCAGGTGCTCTGTCAATAAAATAAATTTCTTCAGCCATATCTAAAAATCTATCCGGTATGGTATTTCGAATAGCAATTCCTGTTACTCTTTTAAAACTCGGATTGATACTTTCAAATCTTTTAAGATTTGAAGAGGTATATACATCAATTCCTCTAGCCAGTAATTCCTCAATTACCTGATAGACAAACCCTTGATTTTTCACCTTCATCCCCATTTCATCCATAACGACTAAATCCGGTTTCTTCTCCAATATCTCTATCAATGACATTCCCTTGCCGGAATCTCTTCCCTGAATGTCATTATCTTCTAATATTTTCGATATGTCTCTATGTCCACTGTGAAGAAATCCTACCACTACATTTCTGCCTTTTTTTCTTTCTTCAATTGCCTTTTGTACCATTGCATAACTTTTACCTGCACCTGGCGTATAACTGGTAAATATCGTTAACATCTTTCACTTCTCTCCAAATTTTTAATAGACAAATTTTCCTCTCCTTCTTAAAACCACTACTTTTAATCTACTTCATATTGTTCTTTCAATCTTACAATCTCACCTTTTAATTTCTCTACTACATTTTCGGGTCCCAATATTTTCACTCCTTTGCCCAGACCAATAATCCAGCTAAAAAACATATTGCTGACACTAACATTTACATTCACTGTAAACGTGTTATTATCTTTCGGAACAATCATAATATCTTTTCCAAACCGGTCAATTACCACTCCAATAAATTTATTGTCGAACTGTATCTTCACACGCTGCTCATCTCCGGTAAACATACCAAACATCTTTTTTGCATACAACGCCATATCAAATTCTTTAAATTCATCTTTTCCGTCACGTGATGCTTCAAGAAACTCTATTTTACGCATCTTGTCAACACGGTAATGTTTAATTAAACCACTTTCACCGTCAAACGCAACCATATAATAATTTTCATCATCCCATGTAAGTGCCCATGGACTAATGTCCGTCTTATGTCCATTTTCTCTAATTTTCATTTGTTTATTTAATGTCCATTCATAATAATCAAATTGAATTTTACAATTATGATTAATTGCAAGGTTTAAATCATCTACATTACACAAAACACTATCGTAATTCGTTTTGACTCTATTCGCCACATAAACCTGTCTCTGTAATTCCATTGCCTGATATTTACTTGCCTGGTCTTCAATCTTTTTAATCAGTTCATTAGAACGCTTTTGCGATATAAACTTTGATGCCTGTACAGCATCTACTAAAAGTTTTAATTCAGATAATTCAAAACTTCTATGTATTAATTTATAATAATATGTACCGCTTTCTTTATTCCCCTGAATATCAAATCCATATTCTTTCAGGACATTAATATCCGCATAAATGGCTTTTCTCTCTGCTTTAATTCCTTTTGACTCCAATTCTGATATAATCTGAACCATTGTTATGCCGTGTTCATCATCTGTATTCTTTTTTAATATATCTAATAACGCCAATACCTTTTGTTTTTGATTTTCAGATCTTGCCATCTTTGCTTCTCCTATTTAATGTATTTTTCTTCGCCCCAATCAACATTTAATAACTTCTGATTGTATCGCTCTCTTCTTCTCCCGTGTTTTCTATGGACTTAATCACTACATAATAACTATAATTATCATTGACTTTTATTTCAACTCTGTCTCCTGCTTTATGCCCCATAAGTGCCGCTCCTATTGGTGATTCACTGCTGATTCTTCCTTTAACGGAATCTCCTCTCATTGTACTTACAATTTTAAAAGTTTCTATCTCGTCATCTTCCTCAAAATACACTTCAACAGTATTATTCAGCCCTACTTCATCACTTTCCGATTCGTCAGAAATAATAGTAGCTGTTTTTAAAATTTTTTCCAAATATCGAATTCTGCTCTCGTTTTTATTCTTATCTTTCTTTGCTGCATGATATTCAAAATTCTCACTTAAATCGCCATGAGCCCTTGCCTCTTTTACAGCCTCTAACGCTTCTTTTCGCACGACAAGTTTTCTATATTCTATCTCTTCTTTAATTTTATCAATATCACTATTTGTTAATTTCATAATTTCCTCCATAATTCTATAAAGCCACACCACTTACAAGCGGCATGGCTTTATTCTATCTATTATCCATCTTATGATATTCATTATAACCACAATTACTTACGTACGCAGGGCGCATAATTTTATCAGCATTGACTAATTCTTCAATTCGATGAGCACTCCATCCTACAATTCTGGCAATCGCAAACATTGGAGTAAACAACTCTTCGGGAATGTCCAACATACTGTAAACCAATCCGCTGTAAAAATCTACATTGGCGCTAACACCTTTATACATCTTGCGTTCCTGAGCAATCACTTCCGGAGCGAGACGCTCAATCATACTATAAAGAGCAAAATCTTTTTCACGTCCTTTCTCAATTGCTAACTTTTCAACAAACGCTTTAAAAATATCTGCCCTTGGGTCTGACACCGAATAAACAGCATGCCCCATACCATATATTAATCCCTTTTTATTAAATACTTCTTTGTGTAAAATTTTTCTAAGATATTCCTTCACTTCCGCTTCATCTGTAATATCAGACACATTCTTTTTAATATCCTTAAACATTTCCACAACCATAATATTGGCCCCTCCATGTCTAGGTCCTTTCAAAGAAGATAACGCTGCCGCAATGGTTGAATATGTATCAGAACCAGAGGAAGTTACAACTCTTGTAGTGAAAGTAGAATTATTTCCACCACCATGTTCCATATGAAGCACTAATGCCAAATCCAATACTTTCGCCTCTAATTCTGTATATTGTTTATTGGGTCTAAGCATTCGCAAAAGATTTTCGCTTGTAGATAAATCCGATTTAGGTCTGTGTATATAGAGACTTCCATTCTTCTTATAATGATTATACGCCTGATATCCATAAACCGATAACATCGGGAATAATGCAATTAACTGAATACACTGACGTATTACATTCTCGATAGAAGTATCTGAGACATTCTTATCATATGATGCCAATGTCAGTACACTCTTTGTCAATGAATTCATAATGTCAGAACTCGGTGCTTTCATAATAACATCTCTGACAAAATTTGTAGGTAATCTTCTTCCTGTAGAAAGCATTTCCTGAAACTCTCTTAAATTTTCCTGAGTCGGCAGCTCCCCAAAAACTAAAAGATATGCAATCTCTTCAAATCCATATCTGCCTTCTTCCATAAATCCTTTTACCAGTTCCTGAATGTGATACCCTCTATAGTATAACTTTCCGGGACATGGAACAGTTTTTCCGTCTACTATTTCTGATGATTCAATTCTTGAAATATTTGTAATACCAGTTACAACACCTTTCCCGTTAAGATCCCGTAACCCTCTTTTGACCCCATATTCTGTAAATAAATCTTTTTCTACACTATCGTTTTTCTTACACACTTTACTATATTTTTCTGTAAAACCTCTAACGTCTTCTTTTTTTAATGTCATAAATACCCCTCTTACATCTTGAAATAGTTAATAAATAAAATTGACAGCATCATGAATCACCTTAAAATCCACTACTGCCCGTCCTTTTTCTTTCTCTCCATCCAGCGACCAATCTATATCTGTACAATCAGTAATTCTTGCAGATTTAATCTTTTCTAATGTTATCTTTCCAGTAAATTGCTGTGTAAATATCTTGACTGCCAGTCTGATAAATTCTACAGGATTCTTTGGAAATTCAACCAGCATCAATTCAAATTCTCCATCATTAAACTCTACCGCTTCCTTATCTAATTTCATAATCCCGCCAACTTTGGTAGCATTATTAATCGCGGCAAAAATATATTTTCCTTCGTGGGTCGTATGTTCCAATTCAATTTTCAACTTCAAACTTCTAATGCGAAATAACTCACGACTGCCATGTAAAATATATGCAAAATGACCTAACCTGTTTTTCATTTTCTGTGGTGTAGAATATGAAGTTTCAGTAAATATACCAGCTGATGCTGTATACACAAAATAGCGGCCATTAAACATACCCATATCCAAAGGCTTTGCCTCATGAGAAACAATAAACTCAGCCTGTGTTTTCGGATTAGAACTCAATCCAAGACTTGCAGCAAAATCATTGGTTGAACCAGCCGGTATGTAACCAAGAGGTGTTGTAATCTCCTTCTCAGCCATTCCCTGAATAACCTCATTCAGCGTTCCATCTCCCCCCATACACACAACCAAATCCACTCTTGCTCCATGCTCTCTGGCAATATTAGTGCCATCTAATCTTTTTTTTGTATACTTTATTCCAACCTTATAACCAGCTTCTTCAAATACCTGAACAGCCTCATCAATATAATTTCTATTCTTTTTTAATCCTGCCTTAGGATTAACAATAAATAAAAGCTTTTTCATAACCATACTCCTTGGTATATCAATAACAATTTTACCTCATATTTCCACTCAATTGTGTGAAAGAAAATTGAACATTTTGTAAACATCGTTATTTATTCTTCGCCTGAAAAAAAGTTCCAACCTGATGTCCTTCTAAAACTTTATAAATATTTTCAGGCTCATTTCCACTCATTACAATCGTATCTATTCCTGCCTCTGTAGAAATCTGTGCCGCCTGAAGTTTTGTAACCATTCCACCTGTGCCAAATTTTGAACCCTTTCCACCGGCAATTTTGAATAATTCCGGAGTAATTTCCTCAACTACCGGAATAATTCTGGCATATTCATCTTCATTTGGATTTCCATTATACAGTCCATCTATATCTGTTAATATCAATAATGCATCAGCGCCAATTAATTTTGCAACAATAGCAGACAAACTATCATTATCACCATATAAAATCTCTTCA
>CAOXUF010000067.1:0-2110 GCA_948560485.1 uncultured Eubacterium sp. | reverse complement strand
ATGGCAACAGCATCATTCTCATTGATAATTGGAATGGCGCCCATATGAAATATCTCTTCAAATGTATTTATAAGGTTTTCTCTGCACTCACTGTTTTCCACATCTCGCTTTGTCATCAAAAACTGTCCTGTAGTATGTCCATACTCGCCAAACATTTTATCGTACATAAACATTAATTCACACTGCCCAATTGTAGCCGCAGCCTGTTTTCCGGCAGTAGTAGTAGGTCTGTCCTTTAATCCTAATTTTCCTGCTCCCACACCAATGGCACCGGAAGTTACTAAAGCTACCTGCTTTCCTGAATTAACAATATCTGATATAACAGTTACTAACTGTTTCATTCTCCGTATATTTGCTTTTCCTGTATCATGTGCTAACGTGGAAGTTCCCACTTTTATGACAATTCGTTCTACATTATTTAATGTTGCCATTATTATCGTTTATTCTCCTTTGTCCTTCTCATACATATCTATCGAAGAGTTTCACCTGAGGTGGACTCTTCTTTATTATTTTAAAGGTAATTCCAACTTTTGTAAACCTATATCTCACTTTTAAAATGGGACTTAAACCCTTCTCCAAATACTTCATTCGCTGAAGACACTATCACAAAGGCATTTGGATCTACTTCTTTTAATATATTTCTGACTTTTATTAAATTTTGCTTTCTCATGACGCACATGATAATTTCAGTAGAAGTATTACTATACGCTCCCATTCCCTGCATCATAGTCACTCCCACATCCAATTCTTTCATCATACGTGTAGCGATTGTTTTACGTTTTTCACTAATAATGTATACAAGTGTTGCCTGATCCCCTCCATATATTGCCTTATCCATTACAACAGTTGACACATATATTGCAACAGTTGCAAATAAGGCTACTTCGATATTATGAAATGCTATCGCCGATGCCGCCAGTACTGCAAGATCAAGCAGCATATATATTTGTCCGGTCCTCATATGGGGTTTCCTCTGCCGAACTATTTTTACAATAACATCCAATCCGCCTGTTGTAGTTTCCATTCTGAACATAACCCCCATGGCTACACCAAATAATGCTCCCCCCATCACGGCAGCTAACATCATGTTGTCTGTCACCGATTCTATACCTGTCAATGAAGGTAAAATATCAATGAAAATTGACGAAACTATAAGAGAATATATTGTAGAACAAATAAATCTGCCTCCAAACTTCCACGCTCCCAATATCATAATAGGAATGTTCATTATCAATATGAGCATACCCAATCCCGGCAAAAAAGGAAATACACTCTTCAATACAATTGCTATACCCGAAACACCACCTGGTGCCAACTGATTTGGATTAAGAAAAAAAGCAATACCGGCAGCATATAGCAATGCAGCAAGAGTAATAACTGTATATCTACTCAAAAACTTTAACAAAAAAATCCCTCCTTAAAACAATTATAACTTATCATTAGGATATCCTTTTTATAACAATTCAATCCTTCTGATAAGTTATATGAAAGAAAATAATTTTTGTTTCTAAATATATATACCGTATTTTTCTCTACGACCTCAAAATATTTGTAAAGAAATAATTATATTAATTTCTTACATTTCATCGTCTCCAGGAAGTTCGGCTGTTGGTACACTACATGCTGTAGGATTTATAGAACATTCTGCACAGCCTCTTATTACTGATTTTTCTTTTTTCACTTCCTGTGATTCTTCCACTATTTCATTTACTTTTACATTAATATGCCCATCACCTTTTTGCATACTTCCATCTAACATAGCAACAATATCATCTATCATTTTTTCTTTATCCATAATATCCTCCAAATTGATTTTTTAATAGTATATCATTTTTCACAGTTTTTTTCCATAACAAGTAAAAGAAAGCACGAGACGAACCTCGATTCCGCTTCGCTTCTTCTCAGTCTCGTGCCTCGACTTTTTCTCCTTTACTTTTCTAGAAAGCACGAGACGAACCTCGATTCCGCTCCGCTTCTTCTCGGTCTCGTGCCTCGACCTATATAAATAAAAACAGACACCCACAAGAGTGCAAGCACTCTCTGGGTGTCTATTTTTATTTATGCACGTCTCGTGCTTTCTAGAACAATCCTGTCCAGCCCTGTTCTTCAT
>CAOXUF010000066.1 GCA_948560485.1 uncultured Eubacterium sp. | reverse complement strand
GGCAGCGTTTGGTTTCTTTTGTGTGGTAGCCATGGGATCATCCTTTCGGGAGAGCCGCGCAGAGGCGGGGTTGTCATAATTACTCAAGATAATAATAAGGATACTTGGAGAATGATTCCCTTACAAGATTTTACTGATTCATCCGACATCGATTGGTCAGTTCCCATAGCAAACATAGATAAGCAGCTTTATAAAAAATACAACTTATCTGATGAAGAAATCAATTTTATTGAAACCAAAGTAAAGGAGATGGAGTAATGGCAGAAATAAAAATCAAGACAGCCAAACGTGTTGTTCCCATGATTTATGCCTATACAACTCCAGAAATATCAAGGCATAATGGCTGGACAAAAATAGGATATACGGAACAGTCAGTAGAAAAGCGTATTGAGCAGCAGGCGCATACCATAGATGTAATCTATCATGAAGAATGGAAAGGAAATGCTGTCTATGATGACGGTTCGGGAGAAATTTTCAGCGATAGAGATTTTCATGCCTATTTAAAAAAACTGGGCGTTGAAAATAATCGTGCAAATGAATGGTTTCATATCGATGGGCAGGGTTCACAGAAACGGTTCTTTGAATTTCGTTCCAATCGTGGAATAATGAAAGCGGAAGATGCCGTTATTCCTTATAAGCTGCGGAAAGAACAATCTCTTGCTGTAGCACAGACGGAAGAATACTATAAATCTGGTTTGGGAAAAGAATATTTATGGAATGCGAAACCCAGGTTTGGAAAGACGTTATCGGTTTATGAGTTATGTAAGAGAATCGAAGCACAAAATGTTTTGATTGTTACAAACCGACCTGCGATTGCAAATTCATGGTATTCTGATTATGTAAAATTTTTAGGGAAAGAATCAGGATATCAGTTTGTCAGCAATGTTGATTCATTAAAAGGAAAAACCTATGTGCTTTCCCGCACAGATTATGTAAAAGCAAATTCTGCGTCAGTTCATCCTTATCATTGCATTGAATTTGTCAGTTTGCAGGATTTGAAAGGGTCTATTTATTTTGGTGGCGAATATGATAAGCTGAGGGAAGTTGCAGATATGAATTGGGATTTGCTGATCATTGATGAGGCACATGAAGGCATTGATACCTATAAGACAGATGTTGCTTTTGACCATATCCATCGTAAATTCACTCTGCATCTGTCAGGTACACCATTTAAAGCTCTTGCAAATGATAAATTCCCAGAGAATGCGATATTCAACTGGACTTATGCAGATGAGCAGTCAGCAAAACATGGCTGGAATGCTTCAACAGGAGAAGAAAATCCATATGCCACACTTCCCCGATTGAATTTGTTTACGTATCAAATGTCAGAAATCATTAAAGACGAATTAGAGCAGGGAATTGAAATTCAGGGAGAAACAGAAGAATATGCGTTCGATTTAAACATTTTCTTTGAAACAAAAAATGGAAAATTTATACATGAGGGTGCAGTAGATAAATTTTTGAACGCTATGACAACACAATCTAAGTTCCCTTTTTCAACAGATGAATTGCGCAAAGAGCTGAAGCATACATTTTGGATTTTAGACCGTGTGGATAGTGCTAAAGCGCTTGCAAAAAAGCTGGAACAGCATCCGGTATTTCAGGAATATAAAATGATATTGGCGGCAGGTGATGGAAAACTGGAGGATGCAGAGGAAAGTAAAAAATCTTTTGATAAAGTAACAGAAGCGATTAAAAAATATGAAAAAACCATTACACTTTCTGTTGGGCAATTAACTACGGGAATTACAATTCCAGAATGGACAGCCGTTCTTATATTGAGTAATATGAAAAGCCCATCATTATATATGCAGGCAGCATTCCGCGCACAGAATCCATGCCTTTTTTCCAATCATGGAGTGTTTTATCGGAAGAAAAATGCATATGTATTTGATTTTGACCCTGCCCGTACCCTAATGATATTTGAGGAATTTGCCAATGACTTATCCGCAAAAACTTCTGACGGAAGAGGCGATGCCGGAACACGTAAGGAGAATGTGAAGGAACTTTTGAACTTTTTTCCTGTGATTGGGGAAGATGAGCATGGGGAAATGGTGGAATTGGACGCAGAAAAAGTATTATCGATACCAAGGAAAATCCGTTCCCAGGAAGTTGTACGCCGTGGATTTATGAGTGATTTTCTATTTCAGAATATTTCCCATGTATTTCATGCTCCCCAAGAGGTCATTGACATTATTACATCGTTTACTGCCGTTTCTGAGCCAGGCAAAAAAGCAGAGATTGCGCCCGATACAGCAGAAATTCTTTCCCTGGATGAAAGTGGCGGTGTATCCTTGGAAGAAGGTTATGTAATCGGAAAATCGGCAGAGATATTTGGAAAGAAAATCTTCGAAGATATTCCTGATAAAGTAAAAGAAGTGATAGCAGATATCCATCCGGCACAGGAAGGAAAAACAGATCCTGCTGTACAGTTAAAGGAGGTATTTCAGAAAGAAGCAGTGAAAACCATTATGGATACTGCAAAAGAAGAATATACTTCTGATATGAAGGCTTCGGACAGAAATCAAATTGAACGTAAGCTAAAAGACGAGTCAGAGCGTATCATCAATAAGGCGTTTGGCGATTATATGATTGAAAAAAACACGATTGAAAGGGAACGCATGGATGCTCTTCATGATTGTGTGCGAGAAAGCAGTGAATACAAGCATCAGGTCAACCAGGAATTTGATAAACGTCAGGAAGATGCAGCTTCCAAATTGCAGGAAACACTGCATGAGTCAATTATTGATTTTGTAAAATCTTCCAGTGAAGATGTGGTAAGGACAATAGAAACGAATAAAAGGGAACGGGAAAAGAAGGGAATTGAAGATGACCTGCGGGATCATCTAAGAGGATTTTCTAGGACAATACCCTCTTTTTTGATGGCATATGGAACAGAAGATGTCACACTTGAAAATTTTGATACGATTATTCCAGATGAAGTATTCAGGGAAGTTACAAGTATCTCCCTTGACCAGTTCCGTTTTTTGAGGGACGGCGGTTCGTATATCAATGAGCAGACAGGAGAAGAAGAACAGTTTAAAGGTAAACTTTTTGACCCTGTTGTTTTTAACGATTCTGTAAAAGAATTTTTACGCTTAAAGCAAGAACTTGCAGATTATTTTGATGAAGAAAGTACAGAAGATATTTTTGACTATATTCCACCGCAGAAAACAAACCAAATTTTTACGCCAAAATGGGTAGTTAAGAGAATGGTTGATATGTTAGAGTTTGAGAATCCTGGCTGTTTTGATATGGCAGATAAGACTTTTGTAGATTTATATATGAAGTCTGGACTGTACATAACAGAAATCGTCAAAAGGCTGTATCAGAGCGAGGTTATGAAAAAGCAGTTTCCAGAGAAAGAGGAACGCTTGAAACATATCTTTGAAAAACAGGTATATGGTCTGGCGCCTACAGAAATTATTTATAAGATTGCAACGAATTATATTCTTGGTTTTGATGAAGAAGTTGTGATTGCCAAACATAATTTCCGCCAGGCAGATGCTCTTGTGTATGCTAAGAATGGCACACTGGAACAGTTTCTGGATGAAATATATAAGGAGTAAGCTATGCCAAGAAGGAAGAAAGAGTCTGTGCCAATATCGGCAAGAATAGAAAAAGAAACGTTTGAACGGCTTGAAAAATTTTGCGAAGATTCCGGTCTTGGGAAGACAGCGACTTTGGAGCGGGCTTTGAATATGTATATGGATGAGTATTATGGGAAACATTTCAGGGAATTAAGTCACCATTGATGATGATTAAAATAAGAAGTGATTGATTATTAAGGATGAGAGAGGTATTTTTATGTGGACAGATAATGCTTCTAAAGTAGATATGCTTTTTTATAAGCCATACGCCAGTATTGTTTCAGAAACAGCAATTAGTATGGATGAAGAACCACTTACAGTGGGAGTGTTCGGATTATGGGGCGCAGGTAAATCGACTTTGTTAAATTTGATAAGTACGAATTATGAGAAAAAGGATGGTATTATTTGTGTTTCTATAAATGCATGGATGTTTGAAGACTACGAAGATGCTAAAACTGCGATTATAGAAGCTTTATTGCGTGAACTTGAGGAAAATGAGAAAGTACCTGAGAAAATGAAAAAATCATTTATATCCTTAATTAAGAAGATTGATTTTTTGAAAGTTGGAACAAAGATAGCATCCACAACAGCACCTATTATAGCAAGTCTTGTGACAGGGAATCCATTGCCAGTAGTTTTAAGTTTGCCTAATAATACAAAAGAAATCGAAACAACAATAAAAAATGTTTCTGATACTGTAAAAGGAATAAAAGATGATTACTTGAAAAATGAAGAAATAGTCAGTGACAGTGTTGTTAATAATGTAAGGAATTTTAAAACTGAGTTTGAAAGAACTCTTAAATCGGATGACATAAAAAGAGTAGTTGTCTTAATTGATGATTTGGATCGTTGTCAGCCAGAGAGAATTATTGAAACTCTGGAGGCAATCAAACTATTTCTTTCTGTGAAAAAGACAACATTTATCATAGCTGCTGATGAAAAAGTTATTCAGTATGCCATTAACAAGAAATATCCGAATATTGATGGTTTTAATATTGAATTGGATAAGGAGTATATTGAGAAAATGATACAAGTGCCTATCCATATTCCTGAATTATCATCAAAAGATGTTCAAAATTATTTGCTATTACTTGTACTGCAAAAGTATATGAAGGCAAAAGAGTTTGAAATTTTGGTATCAAAAATAGAAGAGAAAAAATTGATGGTCAAATCGGAAGTGATTGAACTGCATCAGCTGGAAGAAATATGTGGAAGCATAAATGATAGTGTTTCTGTTGAAAATAGAGAAGAATATAAAGAGGTAGTTGATGTAATCTTACAGATTAGAATGATTGCATCACATACTCTTAAAGGAAACCCAAGACAGGTTAAAAGGTTTTTAAACACATTCATTACGAAGAGAAAGCTATCGAAACTCTATTATGGGGATGATTTAGATATGGGTATTATGGCTAAATTGCTAATCTTACATAAACTGAATCCAGATTTATTTGATCAGCTAAATGCGTGGAATTCTAACTTTGACCAAGAAACAGATGCTGGAAATGAACAATATAAAATAATGCGTCAAGGAATAGAAGAAGGCGATTTGAATTCCGATTTTCAAAAGTGGTATAAGCCACGAATAAAGGCTTGGGTAAATTGTCCCCCTGTTGAGTTGGAAAAAGAAAATCTTGACAGATATTTTTATTTGACGAGGGAGATTTTAAATCAGGTTGACAATTTAGAATCTAATTTAAGTGAAGCAAGTAAATTGATGCTTGAACGTATAGGTAATTTATCAGCTCCATTGGCACCAAAGGTAGTTGATGATATGAAGCAAATGAATTCCCATGATTTAGAGGATGTAATGATAATTATTGTAAGAAGAATTCAGAAAGGGAATATAGAGTCTTATTTCTATGCGTTATTGTTTAAAGAATTTGTTGATTATAGAAGAGAAATAGTGGATGGTATATTAGAAGATGATAGTAAAATAGGACCAACTCAGATGGCTTCCTTGAAAACTATGTATGTTGCAGATAAAAGCATAATAGAAGAGTTATTGGATAAGCTTTTGTCACATAAACGGATTACACAAACCATAGTAGATAAAATAAAGGATGTGAAAAAATAATATGGGAACATCAAAAGGTTATATTGCGCCAACAACACCACATTGGTCACAGGCTAAAAGAGCGGTTACTTCATATATAAATAACGGAGATAGTGGATCAAGAGCATATGCTGCAAATAAATTTGTGGGAGCTATGAAGCATGATATTTCTTCGTCCGAGAGTTTTATCAGAGCAAGTGGAAATATTGTTGCTTTTGCTAATGCAGTATCAAGAAGTGGATTAAATCAGGCGTTACGTGATGCTGGCAGAGAAGATCTGATTGGTAAAAGTTCAGAAATTGTATTTAATGAACTTCTGTGGGATTTCACTAACTACGGTAGCACAACAGAGGATTATCTTTCAGCAGAATCAATTTCTTCTGCGCTTAAGGAATTGCAAGTGACCGATATGGAACAATTGAAGGATATTCCTTGTGAACAATTATTAACAGAAATTTTGATTGAATATATTAAGTTTAGCTTTGCCTTTAGATATGAAGAAAAGATTAGAATGAAAAAGAGTCCGGCAGAAACAGATAAGCTTTTAAAAGAAATGAATGGGTATATATCAAATAAATTACGTGGAAACCTGGACATTAAGGAATTAAAAAAAGTAGATTTTGCTCAATTAAAAACATCAAAGATTGTTGAAAATGCATTAAAGGATGCTTATGAAGTATTTGAATTATTTTATGAGGAAACAAATTAAATGAACTTTTGGATTGATAAGGAAAAGGAAATGCTTCCAAACGGGGAATGGACAGATTCGTATGTTTTTTCACTGATTAGAAAAGGTTATAGTACCATTTTTACTAATATAACTGACATATGGTATAGAATGGATCAACTTTCAATACCAGAAATATATGAAGATTTATTTGTTATTGGTATTAGTATTTTTGCGTTGGATAAGAGGATTGATAGACGTAAATTTGAGGATTGCTGGACAAGAAATATAAACGTAAATATACCCGTTTTAAAAATAGAGCAATGGAAGCAAACAGAAGTTTTGTGGAACAATATGCTTACTTTTTTAACGGGTGATAAATGGGATATTCATTTTAGAAAATGTGAAAAACAGTATAGCAAAAGAGAAAATTCCAATAGAATACATTTAAATCTTGAGAGGTGTAATTGCGTAAGCCTTTTTTCAGGGGGATTGGATTCTTATTGTGGTGCAATCAAGTTATTAGAAGATGGAAATATGCCATGCTTAGTAGGTCATAATGAATATCCAAAGTTAAGAAAGAAGCAGGAAGAATTTACTAAGACTTTTCAAAGGTTATATCCGAAGCAGACAGTAAAATTTGTGAGTTTTACGGCTAATTCACGAGCACCTAAAAATTCTCAGGGGGAAAATTTAGTTGGAACAGAAAACACATCAAGAGGAAGGTCGCTTCTTTTCCTGTGTGCAGCATTATCAATAGCAGGAATTTTAGGTGAAAATGTACCTGTTTATATACCAGAAAATGGATTTATCGGCTTGAACCTTCCGCTTACAAATGGTCGAAAGGGAACTTGTAGCACTAGAACCACACATCCATATTTTTTGAATAGGTTTTCAGAAATACTGAAATGCGTTGGAATTAATAATCCGATTATCAATTTTTTTGCCTTTTTAACAAAGAGAGAAATTGTAGGTTTAGTAAAGGATACAGAGGCTTTTAAAAGCCATTATGGAGATACAATATCTTGTTCACACCCGTGTCTTGCTCGCTATAATAAGAAAGGCAATAATGAATATCCAGTAAATTGTGGATATTGTTATCCCTGTTTGATTAGAAAAAGCTCCTTACTGGATATCAAAGATTTTAAATATTCATTCCCTGCAGAAACCGAACATTTTATAAATCAATATGGAGAGTCTGAAAAAGCCAGCGACTTAAGGGCAGTGATATCCGCTGTGTATAAATATAGGAAAATACAAGATAGTAACATCCAAAGTAAAATTAGGTTAGCGGGATGTCTTACAGAGGAAGAGGTTAATAAATTTTTGTATATATATAAGTCAACGATGGATGATTTAGATAGATTGTTTTCTGCTGATAGCAAAATAAAGAAAATGATAGGAGAATAGTATGGTTGGCTTGATTGATTCACATTTTCATTTAGATATGTATAAAAATTATGATGAGATATTTCAATATCTTGAAACTGAGAAGCAGTATACCCTTTGCATGACAAATTCACCAGGGATATTTTGGAGTTGCAGAGATTTATTTCAGAATAGTAAATACGTAAAATTTGCATTAGGCTTTCATCCACTAAATTCGGAGTTGACGACAAAAGATTTTAAAGATTTTAAAAAATTATTGCAATATACAAATTATGTTGGAGAAATTGGGCTTGATTTTACACACAAAAAAGGAATAGAGAAAAATAAGCAAATTATGTTTTTTGACGAGATTATGGACATATGTTCAAAAAAGAATAAAATAATGTCGGTGCATATTCGAAGTGCGGACGAAGAAGCCTTATATATAATAAATAAATATAAACCTAAACGCTGTATTTTACACTGGTATACAGGTTCTGACATACTTCAGAAACAATTTATTGAGTTGGGCTGTTATTTTTCTGTTAATGCTAATATGTTACAAAGAATGGAAGTTGTTAATGCTATACCTGAAGATAAATTTTTGATAGAAAGTGATGGTCCATATTCAAAGATAGATGGTAAAAAATATACTCCCCAATTTTTGATGAGAGAATATGAATTAATTGCTCGTGCAATAAATGATTCTGATTTGATTCAAAGAGTATATTCCAATTTTAAGGGATTGCTAGAAAGATGATGCTGTCAATAATGAAGGCTAAGTGTGAAAAGTAAAAAAATCAAGGTATTAGTTAACACATGTGTTGGTGTAGCACAAAAGTGCTATAAACACGGTATTCTGATATAGCCAAAATTTAGAGACCAATACGGTTATTGACTAATACCAAAAACAAATAAATATTGAGGCATAAATATGGAGATAGAAAAATTAATCGGTGAAACAACCGCATATGACAAAAAGCTGACTTTAGAAGACAAAAAGCCTAAGAGTTGGCTGAAAAGCGTTAGTGCTTTTGCTAACGGGAAGGGTGGTATTTTGTTCTTCGGTATAGCTAACGATGATACATTGGTTGGGCTTACAGATACTCAAACGATTTCAGAAAAAATCAGTGAAATCATTAAGATGAGAATGGATCCTATCCCACAGACAGACTTGGAAATCCATGAAGAAGATGGGAAGCGGTTTATTATTCTTCGTGTATCATCAGGAGTGGAAACCCCGTATTATTATGTGGGTGATGGGAGCAGAGTGGCATTTATACGTGTCGGTAATGAAAGTATACCAGCTGGGGCAGTTGAGCTGAAACGTTTGGTATTGCGTGGAAGCAATAAAACTTATGACAGCTTGTCATCGTGTTATTCCTACGAAAAGTATGCGTTTACAAAGTTAAGATCTGTATACAGGCAGCGTACAGGAAAGGAATTATTGGAGGCGGATTTTATTTCATTTGGCTTAATGGACAATGAGGGAATGCTCACAAATGCAGGAGCTTTATTGGCAGATGAATCGCCATTGCGTCATTCTCGGCTTTTTTGTACGAGATGGAACGGTTTGGATAAGACATCTGGCATAATGGAAGCTCTTGATGATAAAGAATACAGCGGAAGTTTGGTAACATTGC
>CAOXUF010000065.1 GCA_948560485.1 uncultured Eubacterium sp. | reverse complement strand
AATTCATTCAAAAAATTTCATTTTAGGTCTTGACTTTTAATAGTTAGTCTTTCAAGCACAATTTCCTAAAATATCTAATACTTTTACTTCACAATCATTTGGTGATATACCAGCCACTAATGCAACCTGTTTCATCATTTCTTTAAAATTTGCCATAATAAACTGATAATCAAATATATCTAAATTCGCATCTGTATCATTTCTCAGCTTATTCTTGTTAATGACGCTTCTATCCACATAAACTTTATCATTCAGTTCATCTTTCAATACAACAATATTTGGTTCGACCATTTCTTCTTCAACACCAATTGATTCTACTGAAACAGATTTTGTCACCATTAAATCGCCAATAGCAAATACATTATGATCAAAACCTAAAATTCTACTAATCATATCGAAGATCATCAATGCTCTACTTTCTTTGATAGATAATTCTGTATTTGATAAATATCCTCTAACAGTTATTTCTTCTTTAAGTTCAGAAATATGTAACACATTATCAGACTCTTTCATAGATTTTAAAATATAAGTTTCCACCTCATTGCGACTCACAATAATTTTCAAATCATAATGTTTTGCAATATTCAGCTTGTATTCATATTGTTCTACTTCACTGAAACCTATATAAAAAGTCGGTTCTGATGGATCAATAATTAAAGAACCTCTCTTTTCCATTAAGTCTTTTATTTTTATTTCTGGTACTTCTACATATCCATCTCTATGAGAATACGATGCTTCATGATAAATTCGTCCGTTAGCTTCCTCTGGTGCCGTTTGTAATTTAGGATTTACAGTAACTTCATTTACAATTTGCTCATTTTGTTTGGCTGCATCTTTTTTCAGATATATTTCATAACCTGTAAAAGATTTGATATCTTTGTTTTTCCCTCTTGCAATAGCAATTCCTTTTAGATATTTAATGTCATCTTCACTTTTGCTCTTGAATGTCATAAATTTGATGCTATTTTTTACATTCTTTTTATTCACATAATAACCAAAGCAAGAAGCATAAACACTAATATTCTCTTCTCCGTTTACCAATAAAGATGTACAGTATTTTTCAACATGTTCTATTATCACCTTTTTAAATACATTCAATTTTTCATCTTTGATAATATCTTTTCTATCTGGAGATGTTAAATTGAGAGTTTTGTCGCTTACATGTAAATCACCTTTTAAGTATGGCAATCCTTCTAACGGAGCAACCAACCTTCCTTTGTAAAATACATTGACATTATTTCCCCAAGAGTAATTATTTCCTAATGCAATCCAACCTTTGCAATTTTCATCATCTACAGAAAATTGATACTTACTGCCATCACCCTCTGTCAGATCCTTTTCTTCAATTAATTCTCCATTATAATAAATGTCTAACTCATGAATATATTTTCCGAGAACTTCTACACGCTCCTGTATATCATATGAACTCGCTGTATCAAAATCAAAATTTCTAAGAATTAATTTGAATCCGTCATAATATTCATCTATTTCTTCTACTTTGATTTCTGTATTGTTCGTAGAAATCATATCTTCTACATCAAATGTAATATATGTATTTCCTGAATGAACATTGATAAGATTACTAACAGTAATATTGCTGAAGAATCCCATACCAAAAGGATTTTCACTATTTCTTACTTCTTCATCCCAATCACTTTCTGCAATAGAAAATAGTGCCTGTGGATTAGTAAGTACATTGCCATTGTTTTCAATAGTAACAGTTTTTTCTCCCCATCTATCAACAGTAACCTTTACTTCTGTTGCTTTTGCTCTCTGAGCATTCTGTACATCTTCATCGAGGAAACAATATATATCCTTAAATGTGCTTTGGCGAAGCAATTTAAGCTGATTTATCACATTCACTTTTAATTCTACTGCCAAATAACTTTACCTCCGTTTCTTTTCTACACCCAAGGAAATCGTGCTTTCATCGAAAGATTATTTTATAAATTTAAAGCTACCATCTGTATTATTTTTAATCTTCCACCCTTTACTATTAACTACTATCTGTTTATATCCATATCTCTTATCCCACTTCTTATTTATTCTTCTCTTTTTATGCTTACGAACTTGTACAATTTTCAGAATTTGAATATCATAAGTATCTGGCATACTTGACGTATCTACTCCTAATACTTTATAAAATTCTTCTGTATTGACTGAATCATTTATATCAAAAGTTATTGTATATGTTGAATCATGATTAAAAGATAAAATATTCTTTGAATCTTTCTGAATATAATCAGTCTTATATTCTGATGTCATTTCAATAGAATTAACATCATTAATTTGTCCTAAATTTTTCCCTGTTTCTGTATCAAATATATTTACAACAGAACATTCCATATTTTTTACTGGAATACTTATCACCTCATTTCATTCCATCCATATTCAATGACTTCTCACAAAAATCCTTAATATCCTTAACAATCTCCGCATCCGTCTTACCACTGTTACACATTTCTAAAACTGCTCCAAGAATACCGGCAGCACCATCTTTCAATCCTTGGAATCTGACTTCTTCTAAAGTCTTTTTGATTTCACCGTTTAACTGTTTCTCTTGCTTCTTTGTTAATGCCATATGTATTAGTTCTCCTTTTATGATTTTTATCCTCTAAAATGCTTTGCACTCACATACTTCCATTCCCCATTTTCATAAATTAGAAATTGAGGATAACCGTTTTTATCATCTCTAACTGCGTACACTTTCACACACTCCATATATTCTTCGTATACCTTTCCTGATGTATCAAAATTTTTATGAAGCCTCCATACATTAAATACTGAAATCACCTCCCCACTACTTGAAACCAAGATTTTATCAATTATTTCAATAAATAATTTTCCAAAGATTTAATCAGACGATTTTCAAGTTTAAACACATCAATATCTTTGACAAGATCATACGATGGTAGCATGTAATAATATTTCTTTCCACCATTTTCAATAAATAGATTTGCATAATCTAATGAATTATCCCATCCATTTTCTGCTGAATTAAAATATTTCGTATTAACTCTGTCTTCATATAAAAGAATCATCCAGCCACTATCATAATCAAATATAAATACATATCTTTCTTTCATACTCTTACCTCCATATTCCAAGAAAATTAACCTTTCAATGGCTCATTCATCCTTAAATTCTGTATCATCTGTAACCATTGCATTATCTACAATTTGGACATAAGTGCTTTCGTCAGGAGTAACAACAACCAGTTCATTAGTCAATCGCCAAAATGAAATTTGATTTCCTTCAGCCTTAATTACCCTCCCATCCCATTCAAGTATGTCTGTGCTGAGTTTTACTTTCCCAGGAAGCAACGTAACCACTTTCGCCCACTTATCTCTATAATCTATATCCTCAATTCTATCTTCTATTTCTGGATATATCTTCTTCACTTTTTCAAACATTTCCGGCATATACCGTTTAAGTTGATTGCAGAATTTAGGAACTTCTTTCTTTTGATAAGATGTAATCTCACCGCCCATCAACGCCTTTGGTCTGTACTTTATAAGCTCTACAATAAACTCTGGTGTAAAATCTTCTTTCCTTATAATATCTCCATCACCCATAAAGAAGTTTTTATCTCTAATAGAATTTGAATAGTTAATCAAATGTGGCAACGGAAGAAACACATAATCACCAATATAACACAAGAATTTTAAATCTCCTTTGGAATGTGCAACATCTCCATATTTTTCTTTTCTCTTTCGTATTAAATCACCACATCTTCTTGCAGCTTTTGTATATCCTTCTTCTCTTCTCATTTGTCCATAAGGACAAGAATGTGAATATAATCCATTTAGCATTACACACTTATTTCTCTTACAAGCATCACAATTTTCTGAATTATTGCAAGTATAAACTGTTACTCTTTCTCTATCACTTCTACCAGCTTTAAATAAACTGTTTCGTGGATCATAATATGTAAAATTTATTGGAATGTAATTATTTATAATTTGTCACCTCAATTCTTCATCTCAATTCAAAAATTTCATTGCTTTCTTTTCTCACATCTTCTTTTTCTCCATTTTAATCAATTTTTATTTCATATAGATTTTCATACATTTTTGTGATATAATTCTATAAACACTAAGAATCCAATTAAGAATTAAGGATAGAACACATATGGACGCATATTTAACTGCAATAAAGGATATTCTCGTTATTATTTCTCCAATAATTGTGGCATACATAAGTTACAGAAGTAACAAAAAATCCAAAAATGATATACGTTTAGAAATTGAAAAAAGTCTAAAAGAAAAGGATGCTGATACTTCTCAAATATTAGCAAAAATTAACGCTGAATTAGAAAGTCAAAAACAAATAATTAGTTGGAACAATTCTCTACCAAAATCAGATGAATATGTCAATCAAATTGATATACTTCGTTATGGTAATATTGCTGGTCTCACTGATTTAACAAATAAGGTGTCTTGCTATATTGATCGAAATAATTTACAATTGCAAGAACTCTCAGACATCCATGATATGCTTTTAAAAATAAAATTACCATTAAATGAGGACGAATTGTATCCTTATGAAATTCCAATCATAATTGATTTTCGCAGGCTACTTCATACTATTGAGGAAAAAATAGATACCTTAAACAGCTAATATAAACAAACTTTTTCTAGCAGATATTATAAATCATAATTATAGTATCTGCCTTGAAACTCTGGTTTTAAGGCTCTTTATTATATCCATGCTCCTTCGCATAATTTTGATAAGTCCATTTGCTTGGAGCAACCATATTATTTATTCCACGTAATATTGCATAATTTTCCATTTCATATTCTCTATTCCAACCTTGAACATCAAAATTGTGTCCAAAACAGCTATATCGAATTCTTGCTTTTACCCAATCATCTCTATGTGCTTTTCTCCCTAACATAAATGTTGCTGCCCAAGGAGTAGCATTTGGACTAAAATATAAGTAAAGTGGAAACCATCTACCATCATCAGTGAATGGAAGCCTAAAACATATGTAGCCATATTTCTTTGTATATAAATGTCCTCCCCAGTGCATTGCGTTTCTACCAAACAATGTTAGATTACCAATACAAATATGACCTGTCATAAATTTATATTGAAAATAATCTTTTACTTTTCTTACAATTCCTTTAATCATGTTTCTCATCTTCTTCGTTCTCTCCTAACTGTTTCTCAATATACCGAATGTTCAAATCATTGAAACATTTCATATTTTGGGCAAACGCCTTTACACTATCAAATTTGATGGTGCTTGTCTCCTCTCCATTCTCATTTTTGATTGTATTTGAAATGATAATGTCAGAAATTTTCAAATTGTTCTCCAACGTTTTTAGAACGCAATAGTATTTCTCATACTTTTTACTTTGAGCATTTTTATATTCTTCTTTATCCAAAACAATATATTTATCACAATCCGCTTTAGAAATATAAATTGCTCTTATAAATACAAGATTTATCAGAATCGACAATAGAAATATTCCACCAATAATGTCATCAACGATTCTATGTTGTATTTCTCCATAGAATAGAAGTTCAAGCCCTTGCCAACCGAATGTTATAAGTAAGGCTATGACATAATAACTGATAATCCAAAATAAATACTTATGTTTAAACTTTCGTAAATTCTCTTTAATTTTTTGTATTTATATCACCTCTTTCTTTAACGATAAAAGCAAAATTTTATCCAGAGATATTTTTTAACAAATCGCATATTTCTCTTTTGGCATCCATAAATCCATCTTTATATAAATCCCAACGACCACCCGCATAAAAAACTTCTGGATCTTTTGTCTCTATTTCATCAAGAATTTTGTCATAATTTTGATTTATTTCTTCAAATTCAAAACAATCTAAAGTTCTACCAATTTGGTTAAAGGATAGTTTACTTTCATTATGTGTCTTAGGATTAAGACAATTTATATATGCAGCATGACTCCCTCTGTTCCAGCCAACTGCCTTAATTTCTATTGAAAATTCAATTTGATCTCCAATTTCCAAGTCTTTAAAGGCAGGACTCTGAGACTTTTTATTTATCTTTGTACATTTTGCTCTTGTTTTTAATGTCAACTTGCTCTTCTCCTCAATTCAGTAGCGCAGTGATCTCATCCAACTCCAATTCTGTCTTCTTTTCATCAGATAACATCTTGTCCAACTTAGTTTCTAAAGCCTTCAGTTCTGCTTCTTTCTTCTTATACTCGAAAATTTCAATTTTACATTTGATATCCGTGATCCATTCCGCAATGTTATATCCTGAAATTTCTAAACTGATTCTTAAATCTTTAGCTGACAATAAATACATATTCAGCCTAACAAGTAATAACTGCAAATCATTAAATTGGAGAACATTTAAATTATATTTTTGTCCTTCCAAATCTAAGACACAATTTGTAAGTGGCGTAAACTTCTTTGACACATTTAGTTCTAACTTCTTCTTATCAATAACCTGTTTTAGCTGTAAAACTCTTTCATCATTTTTCGTTGCCATAGTAGCACTCCCTTCCAAACAATTTTCCATTCTGTAAATAAATTTCTTTATAGCAAGGTTTTAACCTTTCATATAATTCATCAATTGTCATCGGAATAACCTTTTTTATAGTTTTTCTACTTCCCCAATAATTTTTGACTTCTTCGTCTTCAAAAACAAATCTACCATAAAAATCTTTGTCATTCTCTGAATCATATTGTTTGACTATCCATAAATTTGATTTATCATCACAGGAAATTTCATATCTATAATAACCATCAGAAAAATATTTCGTATTATATCTACTCATAGTACATTGATTGTATCTATCTTCTGTTTTCTCTGCAAATTCCTTAAATTCTTCAAAAGTATATGGAATGTATTTTAAATTATCAAAGTCTCTTGGAGAAAAATGATTTGTTAGTATCATTGATTCATAGATATCTGAATAATCTTGTGTGCATTTACCATCAGCGCAAGTAATAAACTTGTTTGCCGATATACTCTTATATTGTTCAAAATGCCACTCATATGTATCCTCATAAACCTTTTCTCCATTTATGTAATGATAATCATAATATTTATACGCAAACCAAAAGTATTTTCCATATAGATAGTCAATATTATCATAAGGAATTTTATATCTATGCAAACTATTATAACCACTGCCACTTTCTGTTGGTATATCATCTGAATTTTTACTAGTTTTATATTCTCCGTTTTCTAACCATCTATAGCCATATGAATAATAATCAAATTTACCCATATAAATTCTTTCTTCATTGTTTTTGGTTAAATATGTAGCTCCTATAATCAAATCTTTTGCTTTAATACTCTCATTATTATGAACAATTTTGTTATATTCTGTGATCTGTTTATAATCAGGAGACTCCACTGGCATAAGTACCAAATCCTTACCATCCCATCCATAAACAAATTCTCCTTCAAGTCCTTTACCTTTGATGGAATTTGCATTTTCAAGAATATACAGTAGATTTTCAATGGTAATTTCAAACTCAAAGTTTCGTGGATCGTATACTCTACAATATGCTTGTCTATGATCCCAGCCCGAAGAATAATCACCAACCTTTTTGTTTAATACAAATCCAGTTGTTGGCACATTATCAAATTCTTCGTTTGGAATCTTTTCATCACGCCAGCTATTCCAAGATGCTTCTTTCCGTAGCTTTCCTTTTTCATCATAATAAATTACATAAGCTAATTTTCCTGTGTATGTACCAGAACGATTCTGATATCCTACATTTATTGTCTTAGGTATAAATATATTACTCTTCAATTAACCACCTCACAAATAATAACTTTTATGTATAAAATACCCATTTTGGATTCATCTCTATATTTTTAAAATTTAGTTTTTTTTTCTTATCCTTTTATGCCTTTTAATATTCTTTGGATAATATTCTCCAAATGAATTTTCAAATCCCTTCTTAATATCTAAAAAAGCTTCCATAGAAGGCGAATATGCTTGTTTAATAACGTATCCACATCTATCGCAATATCCATGTTGCTCTACTGTTCCCCAACCCCATTCAGAATAGGAACAGTAGTCGAAAGTTTTTGATTTACATATAGGACAAGTGATAAATTCATATCCATATCTTAATTTTTTCTTCTTAATAGCTACATTTCACCTCCAATTTTGCCAATGAAAGAGTTGATTTATTGCTCTCTAAATAACTGGCTACAATATGGACTCAGAATCACATCATTTGCCACGATATTTGCCATCCTACCTACCTGTTTTAAACTTTCTCTGATAATTGTTCCGTTTGGATTTCTGCTATCATATCCCATATGTCCATATTGAAAAAAATTATCGTCTTTCTCTCTTTTATTCATGTACTCTTTTGTATAAGCAATTTCTTCTTTTGCTAACTGCAAAGACTGAATCATATAATCAATTTTCTGTTCTACTGTCATTTACTTCTCCTTTTTATAAAGCCTGTCATAACTAATTGCTGCTTTGTTTACATTATCAACAACATAAAAAGCATCTGCTTTATGAATTCTCGGATCAGAAAACAGTAATCCTTTTAATCTATCCATAAAACGCTCAATAATCTGATCTTCCATTGATACCAATACTTCATCTGGCATTATTTTCGTTTTCCTTTCGTTCTAATAATTATTTACGTATTATTTTGTTGTTGCTTGTTTATTGTTTTATGCTATACTATATGCATAGGGGTAATCCACTTAATATGGGAGGTAAACATGAGCAACTTTGAATATGTAAATGCTTCTGGAATATGTCGAAAAACTGGCGAAGAAACAACTATTCGTGTAGGTTATGAAAACGATCACCATCTTGAACCAAAATATAATAAACAAAGACTTGAAATTAGAAATTGTCCAAATGGCGGCTGTAATAATTGTCCAATTTATAACTCTATGCCAGATGAAAAAATATTTTAGCAACTTATCAATTACCCCTATATTTTAACTAATCCGTTGAAATGAAAATTTGATTGCTATCTTATACCAATAGCAGGTTTACCACTCCATTTTTTACAGTTGATATTTATTCTAATAAACACATTTGTTCTGCTTTCAATGTCTAAAATATCTTTTACAGCTTTCATACATTCTTCTTTATATTTACACACATCTTCTTTATTACAATTCTCACAAATTCTTTCGCCAGCGTTTTTAATATTTGGCATTGGAATATTGCAGTTTGTTTGTGGTAATTTACTATTACTTTCATAAGTTCTTGATACTTTCTGCATATCATACTCAGATGCGACACCGTTAATAATACTACTCATTCTATTTCTCCTCACAAAACAATATTGTTCCATTTCTTGTTCTTTTCATATTTCCACTGAATGTTTCCAAAACTGATTCTCGTTTCAATTTCTTCTACATTTTTCATAGAAAGTAACCATTCACGATATACATTCACTTCCTCGTCTGTAGCATCCTGAAATACTTTCCAATGATTAAGAGTTTT
>CAOXUF010000064.1 GCA_948560485.1 uncultured Eubacterium sp. | reverse complement strand
TGGTCCACAACTGTGCCATATAAACTTTTTACCCCCACTCTTGACAAAGAGCCATAAAAAAAGCGGAAGGATTAAATCCCTCCGCCACAATTATCACTCGGTCAGTTTTTATTTTTTGACGAGTCAGAACCGTCACTCGTCTCATCGCGATGAATAAATACATTGTATATTTATTACCTTTATATTATGCTATTATACCATAAACACCAAGATTCTTTTATATTCTATATATAATATATTATAGCAATCGTGCATTGTCAACATATTGTTTTTATTTTCATCATTTTGCATATATTTTATAATATAATTTATTTTATCACTTCTGTCTTCGTTCTCTGCTCCACTCCCGCAGGATGATGAGGAAATGCGTAAACAGAAGAAAGTTTTAACGGACAACATCCAACGTTTACTATATTATGCCATTTAACTGCTGGTCAAACAACAATTCTTCCTGAAATCATTAATACTTGTAGTAACAAAAATCTTGGCTATTCTGAAATGACATTTTAAAATAGCCAGACTCCTGCCTTAGAGCCTGGCTATTTTTTATATACAATTTTACTGCTTATGATATTTTCTGTCGTCTTCCTCATACTTCGGTTCACATGTCAACTGTATCCCCAATTTCTTGAACATCTTCTCATCTACTGATGACAAAAGCACAGTCGAATGTGCATCACATCCTTTCAGAAGTGGTATCTGATTCATTGCATGTCTGGCATTCTCATTATGCGCCGCTGTAGAAGACAATGCAATTAATATTTCATCGGTATGAAGTCTTGGATTTTTACTTCCAAGATAGTTCGTCTTGAGTGTCTGTATCGGCTCAATTGCTTCCGGTGCAATTAACTTTATTTCATCATCAATCCCACCTAAAGTCTTTAATGCATTCAAAAGTACTGCAGCAGATGCTCCAAGCAAATCTGTCGTACGTCCGGTTACAATCCTTCCATCCGGAAGTTCAATCGCTGCAGCCGGCTTATTTTCTGTAGCCTTTTCTTTTTCTATTGCAGCAACTGCAACTGCTCTGTCATCCAAAGTAACGCCTGCCTGTTTCATCAGAATTTCCAATTTTGAAATACTGTCCTTTGTTGTTCCCTTACGTCTTTTTTCACAGACAGCTTTATAATATCTTCGAACAATTTCCTGCTCAGATGCCCTGCAGCATGCCTCATCATCAAAAATACAGTTTCCTGCCATATTAACGCCCATATCTGTCGGTGATTTATATGGACTCTCTCCTGAAATCAATTCAAACATCGCATTTACTACAGGGAATATCTCTATATCTCTATTATAATTTACAGTAGTCTCTCCATAAGCAGCCAAGTGGAATGAATCAATCATGTTCACATCATTCAAATCTGCTGTAGCAGCCTCATAAGCAAGGTTTACCGGATGTGCCAATGGAATATTCCAGATAGGAAATGTCTCAAACTTAGCATATCCCGCATCCACACCTCTTTTATGTTCGTGGTATAACTGTGAGAGACAGGTTGCCATCTTACCACTACCCGGTCCCGGTGCTGTAATAACTACTAAAGGTCTCTCTGTCTCAATATAATCATTCTTGCCATATCCTTCATCACTTACGATGTAATTCACATCGCTTGGATATCCCGGTATCTTATAATGTCTGTACGACTTAATTCCCAAAATCTCCAATCTTTTCTGGAATAACTCTGCTGCCGGCTGTCCTGAAAACTTTGTCAGGCAGACACTTCCTACAAACAGCCCGATAGACTGAAACTCATCAATCAATCTTAACACGTCCATATCATATGTAATACCATAATCTCCACGAACCTTGTTATCTTCAATATCTTCTGCACTGATAACAATAACAATCTCTGCCTTGTCCTTCAGCTGCAATAACATCTGTAATTTTGAATCCGGCTCAAACCCCGGCAGAACTCTTGATGCATGATAATCATCAAATAACTTCCCACCAAACTCCAGATATAGTTTATTTCCAAACTGTGCGATTCTCTCACTAATATGCTCTGACTGCATTTTTAAGTATTTTTCGTTATCAAATCCTTTTTTCAACTTCCTTAACCTCATCCGTATTTTTTACCATCAATTATTTTACACTACTTTTTGTTATTTTAAAATAGTTTTATGCTCTTTCTTTTTATTTTTTTCTACCCTAAATTTTTGCTGCTATAACACTGTCTCGTAAACAAACACTGTCACATAACTTTTTAAATATGTAATCTTATTGTTCTGCCTGTAAAACATTCATCATGGCAGGAATTAACTGTTTTTTCCTTGATACGATTCCCTGTAAAACACATGCACTGTCCTCAATATTCAAACCAAATGCATTTCTTATCACATCTGCTGTACCCTCGCCATAACAAATCAACTCTGTAGACTCATCTAATATGTTCGTAAGCATAAAGAAAACCATCTGTACACCGTGCTTTCCACACTCATATTTTAAATGCGGCTCCAGTCGTTTTTTAATTAGTTGTAATTCATCTGTCGCCATAGAACTAATCTGTCCAACACCAAAGACAACATCACCGGCAATAAATTTCTTAAAGTCCTGATAAAATATCTCTTCTGTTGTCTTTTCTGACAGATTACTACCCGACTTAAACATATCCGTTGCAAACTTTTCAATATCTATTCCTGCAGTATCCGCCATTTCCTTTGCAGTCATCTGATCTAATGGCGTGCATGTAGGTGAACGGAATAATAAGGTATCCGAAACAATTGCTGCACATAAGAGACCTGCAATATCTTTCGGAACCTCTACCCCCTTTTCATAATACATTTGTCTGACAATCGTTGCAGTACATCCTACCGGCTGATTTCTGAATGTGATGGGATATTTTGTCTCAATTGTTCCAATTCGATGATGATCTACAATCTCCATAATCTCCGCCTGCTCTATATTATCTACAGCCTGAGACAACTCATTATGATCCACCAAAATCACTTTCTTCTTTTCAATGTTCAAAAAATTTCTACGCGAGACTGTTCCTACATATTTTCCATACTTATCAACAATCGGAAAATTTCTAATTCTTGTTTTTCCCATAACCGTTTTGATTTTATCTGTGAAATCGTCCATATTAAAAGTAATCAAATTTTCCGATACCATCAGCGCTCTTACAGGAATACTCTGCTCAATCAGTCTGGCAACAGCAAAAGAATCATGTGGCGTTGTAATAATAACAGTACCCTTATCTCTTGCATAACTCTGTATAGCTTCGGACACCGGCACACCCATGCCAATAACCATACAACTCGCCTGCATGTCTACTGCATTCAGATGATCTTCCGGTCTGTCCCCTAATATAACCAAATCTCCCGGTTCAATATATTTTTTTACAAGAGATGGATTAAATGCCCCAATTAAAACCTTGCCTTTGCAAAAAACAGAATTCTCATTCCCTACCAATATTTCTCCATCCAAAGTCTCTGCGATATGTTTAAAAGGAGTTTTTGCCTTTGACAGTGATGTTGGATTGTGCCGCATCATATTATTCGTAATATCCGACATGGAAATAATGCCCTCAAGATTATTTTCTTCATCAGTTAATGGCAATGTAATCGCATTATTTTCCTGCATAAACTCCCATGCCTCTTTTACCGAAATTTCTTTTGACATTCCTGGAAGATGTCTCACTTCCATATCCTTTACCTGTGTACCTACATTTGGCAGATAACCCGGAGTATGCGCCTTAAAATATTTTAAGACATACTCTGTCTCCTCATTAATCTGACCTGCTCTTTTCGCTACAAACTTTCCTTCTTCTGTTTGGTTTTTCAGATATGCTAAGGCAACAGCCGAACATATAGAATCAGTATCTGGATTTTTATGTCCGATAATATAATTTCTTTTCTGCATCCATCTTCTCCTTATATTCTAATCAAATCCTGTACTTATTTTACCTTTATCACTACTACATTGCAATCCCATTCCCCAAATTGAAGAATTTTATATATTTTCTTATCTAAAAAAAGTTTTAAAAAACATTGTTTTTAATTCTGCATTCTGATCTGCTGTTTATTTACTATCGGATGAACTATCAGCCTGTTACTATTTAAATCTTCTCTATGCATATCTACACCGGTAATCTGATTATTCTCATATGTCGTATAGTAATAAATTCCCTTATCCGTATTACAACAGGATGTATAAAGCGTCACCTCATATTTATCTTTTCCAAGAACCACACAGCCTCTTTGCTGCTCTACAGAACCTAATATATGAAAAAACTGGCTGATGCTTTCTGACTCTGAATCTCCTGAACACGAATTCATTTTCGTAAATGCTGCTTTTACAAACCGTGACATGGAGGATAAATCTCCCGGAAGTCCTATTGCCCCCATCCCCCGGCTATATGCGTCTAATTGTAATGATGGTGCAAAATTATTTACCGGATTCCCTTTTGATAAACTCATATAATTATTTAAATTAAACATTTGAGATTCAAAAGGAGGATTGTTCGTTAATATCCCAACCGGATTATCATATATTTTCAATCCCTCCTTCACAGACTCTATTGTAATAGACCGCTCTTTATCACTGATAATCCAATGCAACGGTGCCAGTGGAAGTTCAGAATTAAAGCAGGTGTTTATCAGATTCATATTAACCATAACATTCTTAGCTTCTTCTACATTCGCACATTGTCCTAAAATCCATGGAATAAATTCATATGGCGTAACATTATCCATTCCTTTTTTCTCTTCTTTATAATCAGCATTTCCCGGAAAATTCAATCCTGCCATACTTAGTCCTTCTTCATTTGTTCCATCAAAATAAAGCGGATAACCATCTACAACTGTTGCTACACCTATCATTGCGTAATGAGTTTTCATATCTTTCACCTTCAAAAAATCCAACAAAAAATTACGGGGTGTTATCACTACCCGCTCTCCATACGAAATTTCATAATCCAAAGTTCGTCCAAAATAATGATCTTTTGTTTTATATGTTGCTGCTGTACACATAAAAGCACCTCCTAAAAAAATATATAATTATCATATACAGAAATCTTTCTAATTATAATATTCAACACTTTTAACTTTCTCTTTTTTATTTTTATCTTACACTGTCCGAAATTAATACAGTGAATATAATAGAAAAAAAAGGCCTTTTGTATGCTGCTTAATATTATTCTTCTTGTATCTGCATTATGTATAGATATTTTTGTTGCGAGTATTGCCTATGGTACCAACCAAGTTCATATGTCTCGGATGCAAATACTTCTTGCTAATGGTATCTGCAGCCTTTTTCTTGGAATTTCACTCTCCTTTGGAGTTCTGCTAGACAGCTGGATACCAGAAACATTTACAAAAAAAATATGTTTTTTCAGCCTTCTGCTATTAGGTTTATGGAAGTTTTTTGACTTTGTTATAAAAAGATATGTAAGAAAGCATAAAAACACCCAGAAAAAGATATATTTTCATCTATCAACAATAAAATTTGTCATCAACATATACTGTAATCCCCTGGAAGCCGATGCAGACAAAAACAAAAAACTATCATTTAAAGAAGTCGTTTTCTTTTCCATCGCAATGTCCATTGACAGTTTAATTGCAGGAACAATGGCCGCCTTTCTAAAAATATCGGTCCCTCTAACTGTGCTTTCTGCCTTTATTTTAGGAAATATTTTTACCTGTATCGGACAGTTTCTCGGACAGCGTATCAGCATTAAGTCCTCCATGGATTTATCATGGATTGGTGGCATCCTATTTATTATTCTCGCATTTACTAAATTATAAAAAAATGTTATATGATACCTGACAAGTGAATATATCACTTATTGTCAGATATCATATAACAACCATTTATTATAATATCATATGTTCTTTAATTTCTTTTCAATACTTCTTGTCTGACTCTTAAGCCATTTTTTTTCAGGCGCATTCACATATAACTCTAGTTTTTCATACACCACTGCATGATACCAGTTCAATAATCGAATTTCCCTATCAGTCATCATCTCAGGCAAAATTGCTTCTCTGTCATAAGGAACCATAGTCATCATTTCAAATCCCAAAAATTTTCCATAATTTGTTCTATTTCTTTCCTGACACAACATCAGATCTTCAATACGTATTCCATACTCTCCTTCCTTATAATATCCTGGCTCATTGGAAATCAGCATACCCTCTTCCAAAACTACTCCTGTACTTCCATCAGGTTCCTTTAAACGTATTCCAACCGGCCCTTCATGAACATTTAACAAATAGCCTACACCGTGTCCAGTGCCGTGTTTAAAATCTAATCCCATTTCCCACAAAGGCCCACGGGCAAGACAATCTAAATTTGTACCCGTACAACCATAAGGAAAAATTGCTGCAACCAGATTTAAATGCCCACGAAGAACTGCTGTATAATGTTCCTTTTGCTCCCTTGTTAATTCTCCAAGCGCAACTGTTCTCGTAACATCTGTTGTCCCATACAAATAATGTCCACCAGTGTCTAATAATACAAATGTATTCTCCTGTAAAGGAATATTCTTTTTTTTCGTAGGTGCATAATGAACAATTGCTCCGTTGGCTCCTGCTGCTACAATTGGAGCAAAACTTTGCTGCAGATATCCTTCTCCCATCTGACGGAAAGATTCTAATTTTCTGCATACTTCCCATTCCGTGACCTTATCAATTTTACCAGCCCTATATCTTTTTTTAAGCCAATAAATTAATTTCGTAACAGCCACTCCATCCAGAAGATGTGCCCGCCTTTCATTTTCCATTTCCGTATTATTTTTCTTTGTCTTCGCCAAAGTAGTCGGATTCATTTGATTTATCACATATACATCTTTAGGAATACTATTCCTCAAAGATACATTAACTGTCTTTTCATCTATAAGCAAAGTAAGTTCTTTTAATTTTTTTATATCTTCATAAATTTGAGAATATGGTGCTATTTCTATATTATCTTTTTCAAATTCTTTAATTATTTGCTTCCCGATGGACTTTTCATCCCTATACAAAACGGCCCTATCCTTATACACAATCGTATACGATAATGCCACCGGGCTATATTTTATATCATTACCACGTAAATTATAAAGCCATGCAATATCATCCAGTGAGACAATTAAACTTGCATCAACTCCAATACGATTCATTTCATCTCTTAAATATTTCAATTTCTGTTTTCTAGATTTTCCTGCATATTTCTTTTTCAAAAGCCAGATAGGTTCATTTGGAAACTCTGGCCGCTTTCTCCAGATAACACCAATCAAATCAATATCTTCTTTATATTCAATATTTTTCTCTGCAAGAGCTGTCTTAATAGAATTTGCATAATCAGACCTAATAGTTCTTCCATCATACCCAAGACACTCGCCATCGTGCAAAATGTCAGCCAAATATTCCTGTACAGTCAATACACCTTTCTCACCCATCTTCATTAAAGCAATTTCGGAACCTTTTAATTGTTCCTTCGCCTGAATAAAATATCTTCCATCTGTCCACAATTTTGCTTCTTCCTGTGTCACAATAATCGTACCAGCTGACCCCGTAAATCCGGATATATACTCTCTGCATTTAAAATAGTCACAAACATATTCCGAACCATGAAAATCATCACTGACTGTCAGATATGCTGTTACTCCCTCTTCTCTCATCTTCTCACGAAGCTTTTCAATTCTCCCTTTTATAACATTCTTCATATTTTCACTCTTATTTTCTGTTCTTCTACTTTTATTTTCTATTATATTATTTACATAGCCATTATGCAAAATTTATATTATTATTTATATTTGTCAAACGCCCTCAAAATAATCAGCATCTAATACAAAAAAGAAAACCTCTATCATTATTTTTTTCACATAATGATAGAGGAATATCTTTAATAAACTTTATTCAATTCTTCACTATCTCATGATTCTATTTGTTAGCAATTGCTGCCTGTGCTGCTGCAAGTCTTGCAATAGGAACACGGAATGGTGAACATGATACATAGTCAAGACCAATCTTATGGCAGAACTCTACAGAAGATGGATCTCCACCGTGCTCACCACAGATACCTACGTGAAGGTTTGAGTTAACTGGCTTACCAAGCTTAATAGCTGTTTCCATTAACTTACCAACACCTGTCTGGTCTAACTTAGCAAACGGATCATTCTCGAAAATCTTAGCATCATAGTAAGCATCTAAGAACTTACCAGCATCATCTCTTGAGAATCCATATGTCATCTGTGTTAAGTCGTTTGTACCGAAGCAGAAGAAGTCTGCCTGTTCTGCAATCGCATCAGCTGTAAGAGCAGCTCTTGGGATTTCGATCATAGTACCAACTTCATATGCAAGTTCTACACCTGCTGCTGCGATTTCAGCATCAGCTGTTGCTACTACCATATCCTTAACATATTTTAATTCCTTAGAATCACATGATAACGGAATCATGATTTCTGGTTTTACTGTCCAATCAGCATGTGCTTTCTGAACATTGATAGCTGCACGAATAACAGCCTTTGTCTGCATCTTAGCGATTTCCGGATAAGTTACAGCAAGACGAAGTCCTCTGTGACCCATCATAGGGTTAAACTCATGAAGTGATGTGATGATATTCTTGATATCTTCAACACTCTTGCCCTGAGAATCAGCTAATTTCTTAATATCATCTTCCTCTGTAGGAACGAATTCATGAAGAGGTGGATCTAAGAATCTGATTGTAACTGGGTTTCCTTCTAATGCTTCATAAAGAGCCTCGAAGTCTCCCTGCTGATATGGAAGAATCTTTTCAAGAGCAGCTTCTCTTTCTTCTACTGTATCTGAACAGATCATTTCTCTGAATGCTGCAATTCTGTCTTCCTCGAAGAACATATGCTCTGTACGGCAAAGACCGATACCTTCAGCACCAAGCTCTCTAGCCTTCTTAGCATCAGCTGGTGTATCAGCATTTGTTCTAACCTTAAGTGTTCTATATTTATCAGCCCATCCCATGATACGTCCAAATGTACCAGCAATCTGAGCGTCAACTGTTTCGATGATACCATCATAGATATTACCTGTAGAACCATCGATTGAGATATAATCTCCTTCATGGAATTCTTTTCCACCTAATGTGAACTTCTTGTTTTCTTCGTCCATAGCGATATCACCG
Source organism: uncultured Eubacterium sp. (assembly GCA_948560485.1). The sequence continues at coordinate 396 of CAOXUF010000064.1, read as the reverse complement.
CATCCGGATACACAACATGTACCCATACCACGCGCAACTACAGCTGCATGAGATGTCATACCACCACGTACTGTTAAGATACCCTGAGAAGCCTTCATACCTGTAATATCTTCCGGAGATGTTTCAAGACGTACAAGTACAACCTTTTCTCCTCTTGCATTCCAAGCTTCAGCATCATCAGCTGTAAATACTACCTTACCACAAGCAGCTCCCGGTGAAGCACCAAGACCTTTACCCATTGGTGTAGCAGCCTTTAATGCTGCTGCATCAAACTGTGGATGAAGTAATGTATCTAAGTTTCTAGGATCAATCATAGCTACAGCTTCTGCTTCTGTGCTCATCCCTTCATCAACAAGGTCACAAGCAATCTGTAAAGCAGCCTGAGCTGTTCTCTTA
>CAOXUF010000063.1:390-9485 GCA_948560485.1 uncultured Eubacterium sp. | reverse complement strand
TGCGACAATTCCATTGCCCTTGTATCCGATATGAATATTTTGTTGTTATGAAACGCCTGACAAGCAATTTTGATAATATTGGTTTTTCCCGACTGCGGCGGACCAACGATTACATGTGTGGGAACTGATAAATCCAACGCTTGGACCATTACATCCTCTGTATCCAAACCAATTGGTAGTTTTTTGTCGTTAAGCAAAGACTCATCATAAATATCTTGATAAGTAACAAATTCGGGAAGCATAGGAATGCCTTTCGGACCCGCAGCAGTATTCTCTCTAGCTATTGTCTTCACAACCTTTGAGATTGCATCTGCATATTGATCGTCATTTTCATAAAGAACCGGAAGGTAGCATTGCATGACACAAACATCGTTTAGCTTAACAAGCGCGCGACCCTTCACCTCAGGAAGACTATATTTACTTCTGCCCACAACGGATATTGCATCGGATGGGTCAAACATATAATGTGTAATTTTATTTTTGAAATTGCTTAAAACTGAATATTTCACCGCACTGGATCTGGAAGCGTCAATCACGGTATAGATACCTACGCCTACGCCATCACGGGTTAATTTTGTAATAAACGCCTCAAACTCCATACCAATTTCACGCACAACATCATAATTATCAATCAGTACCAAGATAGCAGGTATTTTATTTGCAGAATTATTATTATACATTTTAAAATTCATAGCGTTTTGGGCCGCAAACAGAGATTTTCTTTTTTTAATCTCCTGCGTCGTCAGTTTGATAAATTTGTCTATTTTTTCCTCTTCATCAAATGTAATATAGTCTGCTGTATGCGGTAACTCTTTTAACTGAATTAAAGAAGAAGTACCAAAATCAAGAATATAATAGTTTAAATTTACCGGAGAATTCTTACAGGCAAGTTCCAACGCAATATTCATTTCACCGGTTGACTTACCAAAGCCCGATGAACCAAAAATGGCAAAATTCCCGTCTTTAAAAAAGTCGTGTTGATATTCTTCTTGCTTCTGATTTTCCGGTATATCCACCATTCCAACTGTAATCTGCAAATCATAACCTTCACATTTCCCTACATCTTGTCCAACGTTGATATAAGGAGAGACCATTCGATGTTCCAAAGGAGGAAGCCAGGGTTTTTCAACGTTTTTACATCCTTGTTTTTCATAGGTTTCTTTGATATAGTCCACAACGACATCCAATTGAGTCGCCACGACTCCGCGCTCTGTTTCTCCCTCGCTTAAGTCGTCATTTAAAAGCTCGCCTTGACCAAGCTGATTGACTTTATAAATCCGATTATCATAACCTTTTTCCACCACAGTATCGCTGTATTCAGCTCCACTCCAAGCCGATTGAAAGAGTTCATACACTTCATTGTTTCCTACCTGGAGATATGCTCTGCCTGGTTGTGTGATTCTAGCGGCGTCGGGAGTTTTAATCACCTCGTTACTGTCGGATTCGTTTTGTACCTTTAACGCAAGCTTAAACTTTGAGTTACTCCATATTTGATCATCAACAACGCCTGAAGGCTTTTGCGTCGCCAAAATTAAATGTACGCCTAAACTTCTTCCAATACGCGCCGCACTGACCAGTTCGCTCATAAAATCCGGCTGCTCTTTTTTTAATTCTGCAAATTCATCGGAAATTAAAAACAGGTGCGGCATTGGCTCCGTCGCTTTTCCGGCTTTAAAAAGCTTTGTATATTGATTGATGTTATTTACCTCATGTTCACCAAATATTTTTTGACGGCGAAGAAGTTCGCTCTTAATCGACGCCAATGCCCTCATACTTTCGCTTCCATCTAAATTTGTAATAGTCCCCAGCAAGTGAGGAAGCCTTTCAAATAAATTGGCCATGCCTCCACCCTTGTAGTCGATTAGTAAAAAGCCAACATCATAAGGATGAAAATTAATCGCAAGAGAGAGAATATAAGATTGCACAATTTCAGATTTACCGGAACCTGTTGTGCCTGCAACAAGTCCATGAGGTCCATGTGCCTTTTCATGCAAATTCAGATATACAATATCATCTTTTGCCCGTACACCCAAAGGAACAGCAAGCGATTTATAACACTTATTATTGTTCCAAAGCTGTTCCAACGGTATTTCCTTTGGCTTTTTTACGCCGTATAATTCAAAAAATGTGATACTATCAGGTATTTGAGTAGACACCCCTTTATGATGTATCAATGGCGTAATGGTTCTGGACATACGTTCTAACTCTATATTCTCTATATTATATAAGGTTACTTTTTTATTAAGCAACAGACTATTATCCATAACCAAAATCCCTGTGTGATTTTCATTGACATTGAATATGGTATGAACATTATCCGGTAAATTCGCCTGTATATTGGTTGTATAAATTAAACTAAATCCTAAATTCATTGACTGAAGCTGCAAATACTCCATGATGCTATGATTAATGATCATTTTGGGATTATCAATAATAAATACATAATGAGGTAAATATAAACTGTCTTGCTTTGCCTCATCCTGTTTTTGCTTCCGTTCTTTCAGTATTTGCGCAATGTTACCAAGTACTTGATCTCGTTGGTTTTCCGACGAAACCAAACCGGAAATATTAATCGATTTAGCCTTACAATGAGGATACCATTTCATCCACTCGAAAAAAGTTTCATCTTTAGGATGGATCAATGCTATAAGTTCAATATCATGATAACTCTGATGAAAACATAATTGTGTAATGATAGATACCAATACTTTTTTTATGTATTTCGGCTCACCTACAAGACCGAGATGGGCTTGCTTTAAATCAATGACAACAGGCATATCCGGCACCACTGTATAATGATCTAAAACACCATACAATTCTTTTTCCAGTTCATCTTCAGATTCATCAATCTTACGGTTCGGTTTTTTTATTTGAAAGCTCAGCGGCTGTGAAGCCAGTCCTAATGAGAGACATAAAAAATCGCTGTCTGTTGCAGACCGTTCATATATTCTGCTTGAATGATGCGTTATCATGGTCTCTATATTCTCAACGGACGGATTATGATACAGTAATGAATCGATTTGTTGCTGATACAAAGAATATATTTCCGCCCTCTTTGCGACAAGGTAATGATCAAATGTTCTCTCTCTTTTTTCTTTTTGTATTTTTTTCTCTTTTCTTTCCGTGACAAATGTAACAATAGAAAATATTAATGTCATTGCCGTTGTAGCCGCACCAATCAGCATCATAATACCCCTGCCCATAAAGATACCCAGAGCAATGGTAATACATAAGGTAACCAGTGGCGGTACAATGATTTTTACCAGCTGTTTATTACTTTTCGTCAGCTTCTCAGGCAGCTCAACGCTAACACTGGATGAGGGCAACGGCTTTATCATTCTGGGGGAACGTTTATAAATCGGAAAATCTTCATTGATTTCATCGTCTTTCCATGCTCTTTTTAAATGGCATGTATATCCGCTGCCGGAGCATACAATCGACTGATCTTTCAAAATAATCTTTGTAGCGCCAACCATAATACAATCTCCCGCAGAAACAGAGTAACTTCCAGCAAATCTCTCCTTTCCATTTACATAAGCAGAACCTTCTACAATTTGAAGTGCAGCATTCGTCAATAAAAGAGAGGCTTTGGTATCGTCTATCCATATATCCGCATTACTTGTATTTCCAATGAGTATGGAACCGTTTATAAAAGATTTTGAAAAAAGCACTTCATCCTCCACAAACAGCAACGCGCTTAACTCTTCATCAATATGCACTTTCTGAAAAGGTACGAGCTCCGTTTCATGGATAAAGACTTTCTCATCAGAATTTGTTACAAAGATTGTTCCATTTTGATCGGGCAGCAGCTGAGCATTTAACCTGACGTCTGAATCTTCCGTAATTTCTATGTATCTGTTATCTTTAAAAAGCATCACTTGTTTCATAGGGAGTACTCCTTATTATTCCGTCGCAGCTGTACGATTGGTTGAATCTCTCGTAACGGCGTCTGTCATGGAAGTGATTTTTTCTTCCAATTCCTTTAATTTATTTGTTTTTTCTTCACCTGAGAGCGTATTGTTTTCTTGAATCACAGCACGCTGTTTCATATAAGCATAAAGCAATAGTTCATCATCTCCTATTTTTTGTGCTGCATCAATGGCATGATCAAAATCCAGTCTGCCGACATATATCCAATAATTCATGACAAGCTCGTTTGTATTGAATGTTATTCCATTTAATATGTTGGTTTTCTGCTCCTGCGTCATACCTTCTGAAATAATATAAGAACGTGATAATATAAATTTTTGTGCAATAGGCAAATCATCTACTGAGATATTGGTCAAAACATTCTGTACCTCTACGTAGTTGCCGATTAAATAATAATGATCTGCTGACAAAATCGTATCTTTCAATGGAATTTGCATCATGTAAGCCATGGATGTAGCCACTGCTAAACCAAGAATAAAAAGTGAAAGAATTGGAATTGCAATTTTACAAAACATCACTTTTTTCTTACTCACTGCAACCTTTGTTTTTTCTTCCATCTCACATAACTGATTATATTGATTCAGAAAAAATGTTTTTATTTTTTCTACATCATCACAATCAACTATCGTACTCAAATTACGGTTTTTCTGAAATAAATCTCCACCGCCATGATAGTAATTCTCATAAGAATATTTAGGATTCAAAATATATCCCGCAAGCGCTTTATAGCGATCAAGAAATAGTCCTTTTACATCCGTAAGCTGTTCAATCTTATCCCTAAAAAGTATTTTTGGCACTAGGTTAATGTCACACATAATATTTTCAGGCTGCATTGAAAAATCAAATTCCTTATTGATGTTTTTTAAATCTGCACAGTTTGCTAAAAAACGATATTTATCTTTTGTCGTTTTCAGCATATCGCCGCAACTAAAAAGTCCGTCTGCACTAAATTCAAAAGAAACGCTGTCTTCAGAGATATATGTTTTACTAGGAACAAGAAATTCACACTCATGAGATAAACAGGAAATTTCTTCTTTTGTTGCTTTTAAATCTGATATTTTCTTTTGCGCAGTAATTATATTGTCTTTCATATTATTTTCTCCATTTACAGATCAGCTGATCATTGCTTGCATAATATCGCCGGTATAAATATTCGCTTCTTGAAACGTATAATATGCGCTCACTATTTTTTGCATTTGTAAAGACTTGTAATAAACAGGAAATACCTCTAAGAAACATTGCCCGCTTTTTTTTAGGGTTTCTAACGCAATATAAATTTTTTGCCTACGATCAATTTGAATCGTATAGTCACAATTTTTTATGCGCAAAGTAATCGTTATGTACATATTACGTTCCTTTCTTTCTACGCTTTTTTTTGCTCCAAATTTTTGCACACAAAAAGCCCGCCGCACATGCCATTGCCAATATTACGCCCGCATATATGTATGACAGATAACTATCTCCGTCTCCAGCGCTTGTTATATCTGTGTGATAGTTTACTTTAGAAAAAAGGTTTAGTTCTGCAACGGCAAGATCAACCGGCTCTGTATGGGGAACTGTATTGCCATTATCAAAAAGCGAATGGACGATACTTTCATAATATTGGTTGGCCGCACTTTCTTTCAGACGAAATATATTGTCTTCATCTGGTGCAAACAAATCAACATTATAGATTCCCGTTAACCCATTATTTTCATAATGTTTTTCCGTAATTGTTTGAGGGTTTAAAATAATATCTGTGTTCTCTTCAGTCCTATCTATTTGTGTTGCTAATACATTCGTACAAACACCAGATAATATTCCTATAAAGATCAAAAGGAAAAAAGAACGGAAGATTGTTTTGACGCTATTTTTCATACTGTTCACCATCTCATAATAACAAAATCCCACACCCACCTAGTGAGCATGGGATTATAATTAGACGCTGAATTTTGATGCAATTTCTCTATCGAGATTTTCTAATGCATCCGCTGTTCCATCACATTGACCGCCAATCTCATCAATTAGATTTCGTACCTCTACAAAAGAAGGTCTTAAAGCGTCAAACTGCTCAGCAAATTTTCTGCTTGCCTCACCTTCCCATTCATCTTGTAATGTATTGATGAGATTTTGCATCTTATTGATTACATCTTCAAAGTTCTGTCCTTCTGTTCTGAACTCCGAAGCTCTTGTCCTCATCTGATCCGGTGTAATACGAATTTGACCTGCCATATTTGACAACTCCTTTAAATTTTTTTATTTATAATCAATCAGCTGCTGGAGCTGATGGTTATACCGTTGTTCAGTTTAGATAATTTTTTTAAATGAATACGGTGCATAAGCAAAACCGCACATACCGATAGGATAATCAACCCAATCAGGCACATTAAAACAATGCTATATATGCGCAGTTGCAGTTCTTGAAATGAATTTCCGGTTTGCGCGCCTGCCCGAATGTTACCGGATACAAATTGTATCGGAGATATTGTAAAGTTAACAAAATCTTTATTGGTTACTGCGTTGATACGACTATTCGGCAATTTAACAGAAAAAGCGCCTAATAGTTTTTTATTCTCATCACTGGTAGCTTTCTTCATATCATAAAATGTATTTAAAGTATCTATTAAATCTGTTTCTTGCGCTGTATATGCCTGCGTCGCATCACCATATAAAGTAGAAATGTAAGAATTATATTCATGATACGCCTGCAAAAGCGAATCATTGTTTGTATGCATAGTATTATTTAAATTAGAATCAACAGTATTTAGGTGTGAAGCATAAGTCTCCACAATATCGTCCACCTGAGATTTTGTCTCATCATTTAAATAACTGGAAGGAATATATTTTACAGACTCTGAAACAATTGCATTGCAATTCTCTGCCAGTTGATCCGGAACCGCAGGTACAGTATCCACTAACGGCTGTGGTCGTTCGATAGCAAACGGCTGAAAATCTCCTCCAAAAAAGACCGGTAATGTTTGATCAAAATCTGTTACATCTTCCGGCAATATGGAATCGGAATTTGTGGTATCAAATTGCACCATATTGGAATCTGGTTCCTCAATATCACATACTGCATTCCAATCTTCTAAACCGTATGTTTCATAACTTTCAAAAACAGAAGTATCTATTGCTGCAAAAGTATCCGAATCTGGAAGCGTTTCATCTGAATAGGAAGGATCCGGAGGAGATACAATCGCATCATGACTGAATAGATCATTGAGTTCCATCTCGACTTCTGTTATCACATTTTCCTGAGTTTCATAAGTCTCACCAAGTGCAGTCAAGCTGGAATCAAGATCACTTCTGATATCTTCAAAATCATACGGATAATCTTCATCCATTCCCAAGATGACACTATCCAAATCAAAATCCGGCTGTACCGCATTTACATTACCATTAATATATCTGTCGTTATAATACTGATCTAACAACGTAATATACGATAACACATATTGATCTAAATCATTTTTGTAATTTAACGTAACCTGTTCATAATCTTGAACAGCATGATAATAATCAGTAATTTGATCTACCAAACCACTCTCCTCCTCCGTTCCAAAATAGGAATCATGAAGAGTTTTATGATAATTCTTTATAGTAGTATAATAATTTTGCTCTAAATTCTCAGCAAGACCTTCATAGTACGCAGATACTGTCTCCCGATAAGTATTGATTTGGTCCCCATACGCTCTTGCAGCATGAATATAATCAGGAAGATTGCTTATTTGGCTATTATAAAGATGAACGGTCAATTCAGACGCATCTTTCCAGTTTTCCGTATTTTGCGCGTACTGCGTATAATTTTCTGCCCATTGTTGCGTACTCAATCGATAAAAATCATAAACTTGTCCGGAATATTCATTTAACGCACCTTGATATTCCTCAACAGACTCTTTATATAGATCCAGTTCATTTTCATACGCATCTCCCCATTGTATTAAGTTAGATTTCCAATCCAATATAGAAGATTTCCACATATCTAAATTGTCTTGATAAGTACTAAGTTCTGTATTCCATGCTGCTGTATCAGCATTCCATTGTTGGACGCCATTGCTCCAATGAAAAACTGAATCACTATAATCCGAAACTTCACCGGCATATGCCGTAACATTATTTTCCCGTTCATTTACATCATCAAACCACAGAAAACTTTCATGAGAGATCATATTCGCCATTGTAGAAAAGTTATTTTGAAAATTCTCATAATCTGACTGAGCTACCGCATAACTGTCAATATAAGTATCAGACATGTTATTGGCATAACCCTGTACGGTTGCGATAAAGTCATCAAAATTGATTTCTTTGGGTTCAAACTGAACTTCAGGCATGTCAGACCAATCGACATCAAGACGAAAATCATGTAGTTGTATGCTATTTAACGCCTTGATATCGTCATCGTCATTCTGAAATATTTTTTTAACTTGATCCTGCGCGCTATGTAATTCATCGTAAACCGAAACAAGATATAAGTAAGAAATGGATTCATTAATGTCGTTTTGCAAATCCAACATACGCAAATAAGTATTGATATATGCTTCTTCTGTAAGAGAAGCATTTACAGTAAATTCCACCTTAGGGGATTGTAATTCAGATTCATTGATGGAATATACTTGAGAGGATAAAGTAGATGGAAACGTTACAATTGCAGAATATATGCCTTGCTCCATACCTGATTGCGCTTCTTTGTATGATACCACTTTATAATCATCATTCAGCGTTGATATCAAAGCCTCTGAATAATTCATTGTTTCCACTCCATTATGGACGCCAACATCTTGATTGATCACAGCAATTGTGCTTTTAATGCTGCTGCTATAAAGCTTCTGGTTATTGATCTGTTCCATGCTTATTTTTGTACCTAACCACATGCCTGCAATTAACAGGAATACCGCCCCTGATGATATGAAACAAATCCACCGTTTTTTCATAAATAATCGTTAGCACAGAACTATATCTGTCCAACGTTTCCCCCTATCCTATATTAAAAATAACATTACAAAATAAAAATCCATATATCGACTGTTTTAAACTACAGAATATCTCTTTTTTACAAATTAAGTGTTATTATGGAAAATATTGTTCTAATTATAACAAAGTGGAATTATTGTGTCTATGCTATTTTTTACCAAATATTAGCATAGAATATTATCTTTTTTGTAAAAATATTCCGTTTTTTGATTGGC
>CAOXUF010000063.1:0-380 GCA_948560485.1 uncultured Eubacterium sp. | reverse complement strand
TTACAAAAAATAAACATATTGATCCTAGTTTGATTGAAAGTACATTTACCGAGGCTAAAATACTCAATGAAAACAGCTCTCTAGGCTTTGCATATCTGCAACCGTCTAATTTTTCCAACAGGACGCTAAGTTAACTCAATGACGACAATCCTATGAAGCATAGAAACATATGATAAATATGTTATTGGAATTAAGATAGGAAACAACATAGACACGGCAACAAAAATATTAGAGCAGTTTGGATACCGAAAGACAAAAGCAGAAAACAATCCTGTCTTCAAGGGAATATGGGATTTATTTTCAAAAATACGATATTAGTTTATTGAAACGGAACACAACAAAAAAAGACTTTCTACATCAGCAAAAAGTCTTTTCCTAAT
>CAOXUF010000062.1 GCA_948560485.1 uncultured Eubacterium sp. | reverse complement strand
AATAAAGAAAATCCTTTCTTATTTGGCCAAAAACCTATATATGGTATTATGCCGGATTGGAATCCGGCAGAGATAATTGGCATTCGTCCATTTCCGTTAGCATTATCATTATATAAAGAAATTATAACTGATAATATATGGGCATATCAAAGAGATAACTATGGTTATAGGAATCTTCGTAGCTTTCCCTTGTTAATTGATTTTTATGGATTACCCTATATTGATACCAGGGTTAGCTTTAATTCCTTTATACCAGCAAAATTAAGTGAAAAAACATCTATAAGACTGGTAAATTATTATTTAAAAAAATTAGAAAAGGACCCGTATCTACAGGATAAAATTGAATTTGATATAGCTTTTACATGTTATACTCCTGATATTTTAAAAAGAATGGAGTGTTTAAAGGAAGAAGGGTTTAATGATAATGAAATAACTGAAGTGGTTGAAACATTACGTGATATGACGAACACCATTATAGATAATAAGGAAGGGCTTTGGCGGAAAGACTATAGAAAGATTCATACACTTGAAAAACGATATGAAAAATTTATAAATAGTGATTTAGATAATGTATCAAAAATATATTGGCTGTTAGAAGATTGCAAGAGATATGGGACATTACCATTTGCGGGGTTAGCAAGGGCAGGATTTATTGCGGTACAGCTTTTAAAATCGTTAGTAAATTTACAGGTTTTATCTGAAAAAGAGTATCAAGACTTTATGGGAGAGCTAAATACGATTAGCTCTACGATGAAAAGAGATAAAGAAGAGATGACTATAGATGCATTTATTACAAAATATGGTCATCTAAGGCCAGGGACATATGATATCTGTTCTAAGCGTTATGATGAGGGCAAAGAGATTTATTTTGACTGGAATAAGAGTGAGAAAGAGGGGGCAGGAAGATTTATCACAGGGCAGAAAAATAACGCATTATTTAAACTCTCTTTGGAACAGATGAAAAAATTGAAAGAACTATTAAAAAGTCACGGAATGGCTGATGATATATTAGAATTTTTTGATTTTATAAAGACTGCAATCGAAGGCAGGGAGTATGCCAAATTTGTTTTTACTAAGAGTTTAAGCGAGGCAATTCGTTTATTCGGAGAGTTGGGAAAGGAGTACAATATACCAATAGAAGATTGTGCATATGCTGATATCAAGATAATTTCGCAATTATATGCTTCCAGCATGGATCCTAGAGATGTTTTAATAAATTCTATTCACAGAGGAAAAGAAAAATATCAAATAACAAAGAGTATTATTTTACCTCCAGTCATCAGTAATGCGGATGATATCTATTACTTTCATGCAATGGATACTCAACCAAATTATGTTACTTTAAAGCAGGCAACGGGTGAGGTTTATTTGATGGAATTAAAGAATCAACAACGTAATTTGACAGATAAGATAGTATTGATAGAAAGCGCAGATCCAGGATATGATTGGATTTTTTCATATCATATTGCAGGCTTTATTACAAAATATGGGGGAGCAAATTCACATATGGCAATACGTGCTAATGAATTGCAGATTCCGGCAGCTATAGGAGTGGGAGAGAAACTATATGAGAAGATAAAGCAGGCCAAAATGGTACAACTAGATGCTTGCAATAGAAGGGTAAATATATTGAAATGAAAAGAGTATTATATACACAACGGGTAGAAATCGTAGAAAGCTATGGGGAACGTAGAGACTGTGCAGACCAAAACATTTTTAAATTTATTGATGCATGTGGTTATGTACCGATACCGGTTTCAAATGTAATAAAAGATATAGGTCAGTATGTTGATGAACTGCATCCGTCAGGGATTATATTGACAGGAGGAAATAGCCTGGAAATCTATGGAGGCAATGCTCCCGAAAGGGATTATACGGACGAAGTTTTAATCCAAAAGGCTATTAAAGAAGAGATTCCTTTATTTGGGTTTTGTAGAGGAATGCAATCGATATTACATTATTTTGGGTGTAAGTTATCGCAAATATCAGGGCATGTGGCAATTCGCCATGAACTGACGAATGAGTATGGAGACAAACAATTTCAAACAAACAGCTTTCATAATCAGGGGTGTTTACGAGAGGATATAAAAGCGCCTTTGCAAATAATAGCATATGCAAAAGATGAGATAGTGGAATGGATTAGACATACAAATATGCCAATAGAAGCAATTATGTGGCATCCGGAAAGAGAAGCCCATTTTAAAGAACGTGATATGAGGATAATTAAGAATTTATTTAGATAGGAGGAAGTTAAATGAAAATAATAATATTAGCTGCTGGCCAGGGGACAAGGCTCAGGCCCCTTACTGATAAATGCCCAAAATGTATGGTCGAAGTCAAGGGAAAAAGTATCATAGACCGTCAGATTGCATCAATAAATAGTTGTGGAATAAACGATGAAGATATTTATATTGTAACCGGATATTGTGGAGCTGTTTTAGAAGAACATTTTAAAGGCAGAGAAATTCATTTTATTCATAATAAAGAATTTGATAAGACAAATATGGTATGTTCACTTATGTGTGCATCTGATGTGATGAAATCGGATGAGGATATTATTGTTTCCTATGGAGATATTATTTATAATGCAGATGTGTTTCAAAAGATTTTGTTGTCAAAGGAACAATTGTCTGTTATCGTAGATGATGGATGGTATGATTATTGGTCTGACAGGTGTGAAAATCCCTTGAGTGATGCAGAATCTCTAATATATGATGAATTGGATAATTTAGTGGAAATCGGACAGAAAACAAATGATTTGTCAAGGGTACAGTCACAGTATATTGGTTTGATGAGATTTCAAAAAGATGGCATTACCAAAGTGTTGAATATTGCAGAAGAAGCGAAGCTTCGCTCATCAGTTGGTAAAAAACTTTGGCGGACAACGAGAACCTATCAGAAAATGTATATGACTGATTTATTACAAGGGCTTATAGATGAGGGAAATAAGTTGAAAGCAGTACATATTAACCGCGGTTGGTATGAAATTGATAATTGTGATGATTTAGGGGTAGTTGAAAAGCAATTGGCAGAATAAGGAGAAAATATTATGAAACATGGTGATTTTACAAAGTTGGCCAAATTTTATGTTGATAGGCCGGGGTATTCATTGGACTTATTGGAGTATGTACGGGATCATATTATGTCGGCGCACCATTTGGATAGTATAGTAGCTGCAGATGTAGGAGCTGGTACAGGAAAATTGACAGAGAATCTGGCACAGATAGGAGTTACTGGATATGCAGTAGAGCCAAACGATGCTATGAGAAGTGAAGGAATAAAGTTATTCGAAGAAGAAAAAGCATTTGAATGGCTTAAAGGCTCTGCCGAAGAAACGAATTTGCCGGATAATTGTGTTGATTGGGTGCTTATGGGTTCATCTTTTCATTGGACGGATGCTTCCAAGGCTATATCAGAATTTGAAAGAATACTAAAACCGGGGGGTTTTTTTACGGCCATTTGGAATCCAAGAAATATAGAGTCAAGTGAACTACATTTGCAAATTGAAGATGTCGTTTATAAAGAGGTACCTAATATGAAAAGAGTGTCTTCCGGAAAAACGATTACAACAGAGCAGATGCATGAAAAAATCGGGGGGGGATATAAACGCCCTCTGATTTTTATGGAATGTGAACACGAAGAGATCATGACAAAGGAACGGTACATGAATATATGGCGTTCAGTTAATGATATACAAGTTCAGGCGGGAGAAGAAGGATTTAAGAGAATAATAAATAATATAGAGATATTGTTAAAAGATCATAATGAAATAGCAGTGCCTTATAAATCGAGGGCGTGGACAATACAGCTTCTTAGATAGATGAAAGTGCCTTCTTATAAATGCTGCTATTTATTATATACTAAGCGGTTTATATGAAGGAGGACAAATATGAAGACAAAGTGGGATTATACGAAATTGGCAGAGGCATATTTAAAGAGGCCAGATTATGCGCAGGAAGCAATCGATCAGATGCTTCAGATAGCAGGTGCAAAAAAGGGTGATAAGGTGTGTGATGTAGGAGCCGGTGCAGCCCATCTTACTGTGAAATTAGCGGAATACGGACTAAATGTATTTGCAGTGGAGCCAAATGATAACATGCGCAGTAATGGTATCAGAAAAACGAAAGATTTTCCAAATGTACAATGGTTTGAAGGTGTGGGCGAGCATACAGGAATGGAGACCGGGAAGTTTGATATGGTAACATTTGGCTCTTCTTTTAATGTTTGTGACAGGCAGGAAGCTTTGAAAGAAAGCAGAAGGCTGTTAAAACAGGGGGGATGGTTTGCATGTATGTGGAATCACAGAGACCTGAATGATCTCCTGCAAAAACAGATTGAGGATATTCTAAAAACAAGTATCAAAGGATATAATTACGGAAGTCGGAGGGAAGATCAGACAGACATCATTAATAGAAGCGGTCTGTTTGGTAAAGTGGTTTATGTTGAAGGAGCTGTAGTCCATCGTATCTCAGCAGAAGACTTTATAGAGGGTTGGCGCTCTCATGGGACAGTTCAAAGACAAGCCGAAGATAAATTCGAAGAAATAATAGAAAAAATAAAATTTTTAATACAATCAAGAGATGAAGATCATATTACAGTTCCCTATACGACTCGAATTTGGATGGCACAGTGTAAGTAAAGTTTATTTATAAGGATTGAAAGATGAAGGTTGTAATACTGGCAGGTGGTATGCAAAGTGCTATAAGCAGTGAAAGAGAAGGAATCCCTAAGCCAATGATAGACATTGGCGGGAAGCCTTTATTGTGGCATATTATGAAGCATTTTTCTGAATATAATTTAAATGAATTTATTATTTGTGGTGGATACCGGGTAGATATGATAAAAGAATACTTTATGGACTTTTATATTTACCAATCAGACATTACAGTAGACCTGCAAGATAATACAATAAAGGTACACAGAGAGAAAACGGAAGATTGGAAAGTTACAGTGGTAGATACTGGCTTATATGCAACTACAGGACAAAGGGTAAGTCAAATACAACGGTATATAGAAGAAGAAAGTTTTATAGTCACTTATGGAGATTGTTTGAATGATATAGATATTGGCGATATGATAAATGTACACAAATTAAATGAGAAAATAGCTACATTGGCGATGGCAAAACCAACGGGAAGAAATCAGCTAATGCCAATAGGAGAAGACGGGCAACTACATTATGAGCAATTAAACAAAATGGTGAATGATGTGTCATGGATTAACGCTAATTGTATGGTTTTTCAAAAAGAAGTGTTTTTTTACTTACAGGGTAATTATGATTTAGAAAAGCAATTATTTATCAAGCTTTCAGAGAAGCAAGAATTAGCAACCTACAAACATAAAGGATATTGGGCTGCAATAGAGACAAAAAGAGATTTAGTTGCAGCAGAAAATCTGTGGAATGCAGGTATTGCACCTTGGTTAAAGACAGGAAGAACTGATTGAGGATAAAGTATGAAAGTAGTAATTCTGGCAGGAGGGAAAGGGACTCGAATTAGTGAAGAATCCGTTCTGAAGCCTAAACCCATGATTGAGATCGGTGGTAGGCCGATACTCTGGCATATTATGAAAATCTATTCATTTTATGGTTTCCACGAATTTATTATATGCTGCGGCTATAAAGGACAGATGATAAAAGAGTATTTTGTTCATTATTATACGCATCAGTCTGACAGTACATTCCTATTAAAAGATAAGAAAGTTATCATTCATGAAAATCATACAGAACCGTGGAAAGTTACACTTGCGAATACACGCCTGGATACTTTAACTGCCGGGCGTATCTTAAAAATAAAAGATTATATTGAAGAAGACGAGTTTATGTTGACTTATGGAGATGGTGTAGCTGATGTAAATATACAGGAATTAATAAAGTTTCACCATCAAAATAATAAGATTGTTACGATCACGACGACGCAGCCTATGGGAAGATTTGGTGCTATTAAAATTGATGAGGGAACGAATCAGGTGCAGGGATTTAAGGAAAAAGCCAGAGTGGATCAGGCATGGGTGAATGCAGGATTTATGGTAATGAACCGCAGGATATTTGAGTATCTGGGGGATGGGAGTGAGATGCTGGAGGCTAGTCCCTTGGAGACAGTAGCCAAAGAGGGTGAAATGACTGCGTACAGGCATGGTGGCTTCTGGTCCCCTATGGATACATTGCGGGATAAGGTATATTTGGAAGAATTGTGGGAATCAGGGAAAGCACCATGGAAAATCTGGGATTGAGAAATTATTCATAGAAAGTAAACAAACATGAATTATTAAGTTTAGGATAAGGAAGAAAATAAATGTTCGAAAATATGCCGGAACAGGAAGCAAGAAAAGTTATATTACAGCAGGTAAGAGAATACTGTAAAAAATATCATAATAAAAAGAAATGGGAAGATGGAGATCGGATCCCCTATGCATCCAGGGTGTATGACAGTGAGGAAATGGTAAACCTGGTAGACAGTTCTTTGGAATTTTGGCTTACTTCCGGGCGATATACCGAGAAATTTGAAAAGGGGCTGTCAGAGTATCTGGGAATTAAATATTGTTCTTTAGTAAATTCGGGTTCTTCTGCAAATCTTCTTGCTTTTATGGCATTGACCTCCCCTTTATTGGGAGAGAGAAAAGTAAAGCGGGGGGACGAAATCATTACGGTAGCAGCAGGATTTCCAACAACAGTAGCGCCGGTCATTCAGTATGGGGCAATCCCTGTATTTATAGATGTAACAATACCGCAGTATAACATAGATACAGACAAGCTGGAAGAGGCAGTATCGAATAAGACGAAGGCAGTCATGATTGCACACACACTGGGAAATCCTTTTGATTTGAAACATGTAAAAGAATTCTGCGAAAAACATAATTTGTGGCTGATAGAAGATAATTGTGATGCGCTTGGCTCTCAATATGAATTAGGCGGGAAATGGTGCCTAACTGGAACAGTAGGGGATATCGGAACCTCCAGCTTTTATCCGCCACATCATATGACAATGGGAGAAGGAGGAGCAGTTTATACAGATAATCCTTTATTAAACAAAATTATTCGTTCTTTTAGAGATTGGGGAAGAGATTGTATATGTTCTTCGGGGCATGATAATATGTGTGGACACCGGTTTGACAGGCAGTATGGAGAGCTGCCGTTAGGATACGATCATAAATATGTATATTCACATTTTGGGTATAATTTAAAGGCTACAGATATGCAGGCGGCAATTGGTTGCGCACAGCTGGAGAAATTTCCTGGCTTTGTAGAACGGAGGAGATATAATTTTAGCAGGCTTTATAACGGATTGTCAGACTTGCAGGATAAGTTGATATTGCCGGTTGCATGCGAAAGTTCAAAACCAAGTTGGTTTGGATTCATGATTACTTGTAAAGAAGGTGTGGACAGGAATCAGCTGGTACAGGGTCTTGAAGGCAAAGGAATTCAAACGAGGATGCTGTTTGCAGGTAATCTGACGAAGCATCCATGCTTTGATGAAATGCGAAAAATTGGTCAGGGATATAGAGTTGTAGGGGGGTTGGAAAATACAGATAGAATTATGAAGGATACATTTTGGATAGGAGTTTATCCGGGAATGACAGAAGAGATGATAGATGAGATGGTAAAGGCTATTCATGAATTAATTTAATTTTTAAATTTTATTTTATAAGCAGATATGTAGGGATAAAAAAATGCTGGATTTTTATAAAAATAAAAAGATTTTAATAACTGGACATACCGGATTCAAAGGGGCTTGGCTATGTAGCGTACTTTTGCAGGCAGGGGCAGAAGTAACAGGGTATGCACTGGAGTCTCCTACGACGCCGAGTTTATTTAGTTTGTTGAGCCTTCGAAATTCTATAACTTCTGTTACGGGAGATATACGAGATTTGGAATCTCTTAAAAAAGTATTTTATGAGTATAAGCCAGAAATCGTGATTCATATGGCTGCCCAACCGATCGTGAGAGAATCTTATAAAGCTCCCGTCTATACCTATGATGTAAATGTGATGGGTACGGTAAACGTATTGGAGTGCATCCGTTTGACAGATACAGTACGATCGTTTGTGAATGTAACGACGGATAAGGTATATAAAAATAAAGAGTGGGAATGGGGATATCGGGAAAATGAAGAATTAAATGGATACGATCCGTATTCAAATTCCAAATCCTGTTCGGAATTGGTTACAGAGAGTTATAAAAAGTCATTTTTTCAAGATAGAGATATTGCGGTTTCCACTATGAGAGCAGGGAATGTAATTGGTGGCGGAGATTTTGCAGCAGATAGAATAATTCCGGATTGTGTTCGGGCAGCAACTGCTGGAAAGGATATCATTATTAGAAATCCATATGCAGTTAGGCCATTTCAACATGTACTGGAACCGATTATGGCATATCTTTTGGTAGCTAAGATGCAATATGAGAGAAAAGATCTGTCTGGAAGTTATAACATAGGACCAGATGAGAAAGATTGCATAACAACAGGGCAGTTGGCAGACTTATTTTGTGATATCTGGTGTAAAGAAACGGAGAAAAGAATTAGATGGATTGACAGGTTTGAAGTCGGGCCGCATGAAGCGAATTTTTTAAAGCTGGATTGCTCTAAAATAAAGAAGTGTTTTGGGTGGGAGCCGATATGGTCGATTGAGGAAGCGTTAGAAAAAACGATTGGTCTTTATTATGCTTATGATTCAGGGAATGATATAAAAATCTGTATGGGCTCGCAGATTACAGAATATTTTAAAGAGATGAAAAAGATAAGGACTACTTTGAAATAGGATATATACAATGAGCAGATTAAAGAGTGTAAAAGATGTATGGAATAAATATAATTTTATCTTAACAGCTTCCCTAAAACGATGGGGAGTTGTTGTTGTATTATTGACTTTGATCGGGGCAGTATTTGAAACGATGGGAGTCTCCATTATATTGCCGTTGGTACAGGTAATGATAGCACCAGAGGCACTAAGGGAAAATGCGATAGTAGAGCCAATTATAAGTTATCTGGGACTAGATTCAGATACTGCTTTGATATGGGCAATAGGGATTGCTGTTATTTTTATTTATCTTCTAAAGAATTTATTTTTGCTGATGTTATCATGGGTCAGAGTGAAATATTCCTGCAAAGTGCAGAGAGAACTTTCCATAGAAATGATGGATGCTTACATGAAACGGGGATATATATTTTTTTTGAATGTCAGTACAGGAGAGCTTTTAAGGGGTATGCAGGGAAGCATAGTCAATACGTATAATGCGTTGTATCATTGTTTCCGACTTTTTGCAGAGGTATTGACGATTACCTTTATTTGTTTATATATTATGGTATCGGATATTATTATGGCTATGTGCGTGTGTGTGCTTGCATTTTTATGTTTGTTGATAATTATTTTTGGATTCCAAAAGTGGATTAAAAGATGTGGAGAGATAAACTATAAATATTCTGCATTGGTAAATAAAACATTGTTGCATACATTCCAAAGTATAAAAGAAGTTCTCGTGCTGCAAAGACAGAAATATTTTATTAATTCTTATCGGAAAGAATATATTGAACAACAGAAGGGGATAATCGGGCAGACTGTTGGTACAGAG
>CAOXUF010000061.1 GCA_948560485.1 uncultured Eubacterium sp. | reverse complement strand
CTCAAGAATATGGAAAAGCCTTTTGGACATAGAAACATCGTAAATTGACACTGCATTGTCTGGGGGCAGTAAATATCCAGCATCATTGAGTTCCTGAATGATGGAATAAATATGATGAAGTTTAAAGGGGAATTTCTGAATCAAAGATATATAGTTTTGACCTTCCAGATCGGAAACCATAGTGAATCCCAGTTCATGAAGTATATTTTTAGCATGGTAAGAAATTTTCAAATCATTTATCTGTAAATCCATAAAAAACACTCCTTTATGATTTATTTTACTTGATATAAATGTAATTTTGCAATACATTAAGCAGAAAATGACAATATTAAGCAGAAAATGATTAATATATGAGATTCAAGCAGATAATCCCGATTTGTAGAAGCAATGCAATAAACAGAGGGCATATAATTACCGTTTTCTGCAATAATGAACCGTATTCTGCAAAGGAAATTGAAGATTTTGTATGTTTTGGTATTATATAGTTGTTCATGTATTGCAGCCACATAAAAGAATATATTATCATGTTTTGTAAGGAGGTATTTGGAAATGAAGAAATTATTATCATTGATTACCTGTTTTGCACTTTGTGTAATGCTTGTAATGCCTGTTTCAGCAGCCGAAGTAAAAGCAACAGAGAATGTGGCAGTTGAGGAGGCTGTGATTGAAAATGAAGCTGTAGCATATTCAACAGGTTATTTTACTGGACAGACAGGAAAAATGAACTCATGGGAAGGTACAGAGTCAGCGGCATATACTATTTCATCAGGATCTATTCCCAGAGAGGCAGTTGTAACAAAAGTTACTCTCAATGTGACAGTTAGCTCAGGCAGTTCAGGATTTTATATTTTTGTAGAATGTCCTGATGGTACATATGCAGAAAGGTATGTGTCAAGAAGTGGACAAATAACAATTACTGATCTGAATGGACATTTGGCTTATGGTAAATGGAAAATTTCTATCATGTCCGTAGGTCAGGTTTCTACTGCAACTGCTCGGATGAGGGTGGATTATTCATATTAATACAGACTTTTAATGTGGTTGTGTGCGGTGAGCAAAATGAAGGTGCTATACTTTCTTGACTTAAGTATAGCACCTTTGTAATGTTAATTTCTGCTTTGTAAGATTTTCAACAGCTAAATAAATGTGTCAAATTGATTCTTTCTTGTGTTTGAACCGTTTATTTCTGAATTGAACAATGTCTCATCAGAAAATATTTCGTCTAAAATATCTTGTGAAACGGGTTTTCCTACAGTCCAACCGGGTACTTTTTCTTTAATAGCATTAGAAATTTTTTTAGAAAAATTCTTTTCCAATTGTCCCAATGTATAGGCGGCAGATACACGATCACTTGTTTTTAACGTTTTATAGTATTCGTTTTTTGCACGAGCTAAAGTCTCCCATTCTGCTTCATTATCACCAGACATTCCGTAGTATTTGTAAAATGAATCCTTTACGCTGTTAAAAATCTTCTGCTTCATTTCATCAGATACTTTAATGATTTTTTTGGCATTTGGATTATTAGTAGCACACATTCCCTCAACACCATAAGAATTTTTGCGATGTCCTGATAAGAAATCTGCCAATGTATTTCTGTGTCCATTATTGTTCACGGATGTTGAGTTTATTTTGGGTTGGGAAAAAGCTGTTTTCTGAGGAAAGAGCTTTGAGATAGTCATATTTGTCAGTCCTATACGCATATGCAAACCTCCTTAAATACTTTTTGTTTAAGTATAGCATATCTTTGAGATTATATATATGCCGTTTTCTGCAACAGAAGGTCATTTTCTGCTATGAATATCCGTTTTGTGCAATTAAAATTACAGATTATGGACTGAAATCAGTCCCTTATCAGTAAAAGCATTGAATGCAATATTTACAAATAGGACTAAAACGGGTTCATGGGTATGGTGATAATATGGAGCAGAAAATAAAGCAGGATGAAATATTTATTGGGCAGAATATTAGGCGGCTTAGGAAAGAGAAAGGTATCCGGCAGACAGAAATGGTGGCGCTGATGCAATTACAAAATGTATCTGTCACCAGAGAAGCATTAGTCAAAATAGAGAGAGGCATACAGCATATACAGGCATCACAGCTTAGGGCAATCCGAAATGTATTAAAAACAACATATGATGAATTGCTGAAATAAGAATGACAGATCGGTGTGACCTGTCATTCAACTATTTTACATATCTATCCAATTGATAACAAATTCTTTATTGCTACTGAAAATGAATTTGAAGATGAAATCTGCTGTCTTAATTTCTGCTCATCACATGCAGGGATTTGTGAAAGCAGGCTGACTTTATGTTTTTTCCAGAGCATAGCGGCTTTTTTTTCAGGCAGGATCTCAAAGATAAATTTGTCCTCCCAGTTATTAAATGCAATTCCATTCTCTCTTAAAATAAAGTAAATTCGCATGGTAAGGCTGTAATCTTCCTGACATATATGGTATAAGTCCTTAGCTGTTTTATGTTTAAAGTCGTCCATGCAGGATATATTGTACTGGAACAGCAGGGGGTAGATTTTTTGGGGGAACTGGTATTTATCAAAATACTCTTTGATGGATAACATTGACCGTATTTCAATATGATACGCCCTACAGATCTGTTCCAGCTCTATTGCTGTTTTTTCTCCTAAATTTCTAAAATGCAGGATTCTTTCTTTGGGATAGGAAGAAAGCTGCGAAAGATACATAACGCCATTTTGTATAAGGGCATTTTGTAACCGCTTTGACATAGAGACATCATAAACTGATATTTCGTCGCTTGGCGGTAACAGATGACCTAATGCGTTTAATTCGTTGATTATGGGTTCTAAATTAAAATTCTTGGGGAACTTGTCTATCAGAGTGATATAGTTTTGCCCTTCCAGTTCTGAAACCTTTGTCAAACCTACGCTTTTCAGGGCAGCTTTGGCAGCAGCAGAAATATTTAGGTCTTGTATGTTCATATCTAATATCATTGCTCCTTTATTTTGGGGATTCAAATAGAAACAATCCTAGTATAACACTTTTTCCGAAAAATACAAACCTGAAAAGGACTAATATGGGTTCGGAAAATAAAATTATGATTATTTCATGCTAATAAGTAAGTAAAGATATCTATAATCACTTATTTATTAGTGTCAAAATCTGCATAAACAGGTCATTTTCTGTAATTTAATTGACTAATGCGTTAAAGGGAAATAAAATGAAAGGGCTAATTCATACTGTTTTTGGCATGTCGTATTTCTTTACTATGAATATAGGTGGAGGATTAAAGATTTCGGCACGATATGTCGAAATACAAGCTAAAGGAAGTACGATACTTCAGAGACAGGCTACCATTAGATTATTGAGAGGGGAGGGAAAAATGGATGTTCAGAATTGCTATATGTGATGATGAGAGTTTATTTACAGAAGAATTAGAAAGACTGATTTCCAGTTATATGATGGAAAAAGGGCTGGTCTTTAAAATAGATGCATATGGCTCTGGTGAAGCATTGGTAAACTTGGGGATAGAGGTGGTGCGTTATACTGTCGTTTTTTTAGATATTAACATGGACAAGATTGATGGGATCAGGACGGCTGAAAAGATTAGGAAGGTAAGCAGGGATATACTTATTGTATTTGTGACAGCATATGTGAATTATTCTTTAGAAGGCTATCGGTTAGATGCCGTCCGGTATTTATTAAAAGGCAATGCTAACTTTCAGAGTACAGTGAATGAGTGTATGGATGCCATTATGGATAAACTGAATTATTCAGTTGCAAAAAAAGAGTTTGAGTTTAAGGAGGGGACAAAGAAAATATCATTAGAAAGATTGTTGTATATTGAGAGCAATCTGCATAAATTGGAGTTTCATATTATGGAAGATGATATGATGGTATATACCACATATGGAACATTGAATACGTTAGAGGAAGAACTGGCAGAAAATGGTTTTATAAGGATACATCAAAGCTACCTTGTAAATCAAAAATACATAGAGAATGTCAAAAGATATAAAGTTGTATTGACAAACGGGGTTGAATTATCTATACCAAAAGTAAGGTATACATATGTAAAGGAGCAGTTTATATTATATCAGGGAGAAGTTTAAATGTCTGATTTAGTGGTGGAAATTTTAATATTATTTTTTGAAGTGTTATGTAGCAAAATCTTCTGTGAAATATTTGGAAAAGTGAGGAATAAGGGCTGGATCAACATAGTTCAGCTATTTGTCCTTGAAATCAGTGTATTTATAATGGCAAGGACATTTTCAAATGTAATGATTTTAAAACAAATAGTGGTGGCATCAATATATGCCGGGGTTATGTTATGGCATGTGAAGATAAGTATAGGAAAGTCGTTTGCACTGGGGCTGTTGTATCAGGCGATGCTGTTGTCAACGGATTATCTCGCATACTCTATTAACAAGGAAATATGTTCAGGCAATGAGCTGACAGGAAAACAGTATAATTTAGAGAATGTTCTTGTAATTCTACTTGGAAGAGCAATATTATTTTTAGGCGTTATCATTATAAGAAGAAAAATTGGAAAAAAGTCAATCGAGGTATTATGTGACACGGATTGGTTAAAATTGTTGGTTTTTCCTATATTTACGATAGTTATCATAACTTCAATGCTTTCATTCTTTAAAAATGTTGAAACAACTGACCAGATCATGCTGGTGTTTGTAGGTGCTTTTGGAATGATTGGAATGAATATTGTGGTATTCTATTTAATCAACGATATTGCGGAGAGGGAAACAAAGTTATATGAGCATAGAATTTTCCAACTCCAGGTCAAAAGCCAGACAGAAATGTATCGGTCAATATCAGAAAATTTTGACAAACAGAAAAAGAAAACACATGAGTATAAAAATCAAATTGATTGCATTGAACAGCTATTGAATCGAGAGCAGTATTCAAAACTGGAAGAATATGTAAAAGCGGTGCATGGGAGACTTGATAAGGAACTGGATGCTATTGATACGAATAACATAATAGTGAACGCAATTTTAAATACAAAGTATCAGGAAGCAGATACAAACGGGATTGTTGTTGTGCTGCGTGTAAACGATTTGTCTGGTGTGTGGATGAAAGACGAAGATATTGTTACAATATTATCTAATCTGCTTGATAATGCGATAGAAGCGTGTAAAAAATGTGATGACGGAAAAAGAATATTGAAGTTGAAATTTGTTAATGAAGATGGAATGATAAAGATCGGAGTTAAAAATACATTCAGTAATCCGATTGTATATGAGAATGGGGAAATAAAATCTACAAAATTGGTACAGGCAGAGGAACATGGAGTAGGAATCAAAAATATTATTGAAGTCATTGAGAAGTATGGCGGATCATATATCATAAAGGATGATAATTATGAGTTTTATTTTTCAATAATTATTCCTGCCTGATAACAAGCATCTTATATGTCGGATAGAGCATATGGGATGCTTTTTTGTGCCGTTTTCTGCTGTAAAGTGTCCACTTTCTGCAAAGGATATTGTTTTATTTCGTTTTTTCTTTATACTGAATAAAAGGAGGGACATATAGCTATGGTAGAAAAGATAGTAATGCAGTTAGTAACTCAAATGGAGGAACGAAAAATAATTGAAAAATCCAGCAGAGATTATTATGAATATGTTTTGATAACTTTGGCAGAACATATTATTGCGGTTGGAACCATGCTGATAATCGGTATGCTTTTTAATCAATTCATAGCAACGATTATTTTTCTGGTATTTTTTCTTTCATTGAGAAAACGAACCGGGGGTTATCATGCAGATAAATTCTGGCAGTGCTATCTTGCGACAATCATAACTTATATTGGAATTATTCAGGTGGCTGCAATCTTATCGGAAAAGTCTTATATTATGTGTGTAACACTGTTTTTTGCGGTGCTTATCATTGAGATTATAGGAACCGTAAATCACCCTAACATTGATATGGACAAGGACGAATTGCAGGAAAACAAAAAGTCAGCCAGATTACTTGTATTGATGGAGGCAGCAGTAATAATTTTATTGGACATCTTGGGGATGAACCAGCTCTATGTAAGTTATATGTCAATCGCTATCATATTGTGTTCGCTTCTGATGTGCGTAGCAAAATTATTGAAACAGGAGGTAAAGGTAAGATGAAGAAAACAGAAAAGATTACAAACAAGGTATTGAAGGTAGTGGAGAGAATTGCCCGGAATGAAGTGGAAAAAACAGTTCTTGGCAGGACGGCGGAGTGTTCAGCGATTTATCACCAGCCGAAAAGACCGAAGAAAAGGGAAAACTAAATACTGGTTGCGAAGTCTAGTGTGTATAAAGTTGGCTGTCGCATTAAGAAATTAGTGCGCAGCCTAGCTTAATTAAACTTGTCACTTTATTTTGTCACAGGTATGTCTTGATTGTTATTCAACATAATTAGACTTTGTTTAACTATATGTATGTTGTTCGTTTGGACCTTTTAGGAAAACGATGTGGTTCTGACTGACAGAGGAATCGTAGAAAGGAGATATACGGTGTGACAGTATCAAATAAAAGTATAGAAGATAAGTTGGATAGAGTTTTTACTGAAAAGTTCGGCTGTAGTGCAGATAAAGTTGAAATGATGAGAGAGCATAGATTTCTGTCAAGTGAAATAGGTTTTTCTGCTGCTAATCTTTTAGAATTATTTATAGAAGTGGAAAAAGAGTTTGGAATTATTTTTTCAAAGGATGAAATATTGAGTACGCAGTTTGACGACTATACAGAATTAGTAGAAGGAATTAACAAAAAGCTAGGAGGAGAATAATTATGCTTGGTGCAAATGTTGGAAATATAGGAGTAAATCCATATAGGAACTCCTATACAAGTTCTATACAAAATAAGAATAATGAAAAAGTATCGGAATCTTTTTCAGATAAAATTGTGGGAACAATTGAAAATAGTGGCGTTACAGAATCAAGTGCTATGAAGTTTCCTGGGGACATGACAATTAATTATCCACCGAATTTAGCTAAAGTTTCAAATAGTTCAGTTGGTGGAAAATCCAAAGATGAATGTTCGGTTCAAGGTATAACCGGATGTTCAAACTATGTTGGTTATGATGTTATTGGAGCATCGCCGGAAGAATGTTATGGTTATGCAGGTCCAGCGGGGGGGAGCAGTTTAGAAAATGTAAGTGACGGGGAAACTTGGTGGGAGAAACGCCATAAAAAGATAAAGGAATTGCTTGAAGAGCAAATTGAAAAAAGTCAAAAGGAGCAATTAGCAAGACGCAAACAAGCAGAAGCTGAATATATAAGTCAGGTATATGCAAGCCGACAGAGAATGTCAAATTTGTTACATAAATCTAATACTGGCAGTGATAATATTGCTGTTCTGCCTTTGATGACAACAGCAGCTTCTGCTTATGAAAAAAATGTTGAAGTGTTGTCAGGTGAAACAATTAAAAAATCTTAAAGATTATAATCAAATTATTGTTTACATAATAATTTTGTTTATAAAATATTCATGAAAGGAGGATATGACAATGAAAAAAACATTAGGAAAGAAAAATTCAGTAAGTAATGGTACAGTAATGTCCTTTGCTTGCAACTGCATGTCTGTTTGCGGTATTGGTTGCTCATGTGGCACTACAGACGCATATACCACGCAGGTCCAGAATTTGGCAAAGGTCGTATCTAGTGGAATGCAGATGTCAACATGGTCTTCTATGTAATTTTTTTGAAAGACAGTGAATTGACAGGATACAGCGATAGGATAGCCTATCGCTGTATTTTTAAAAAATATAATTTTGGAGGAAGGATAATGTAATGCAAAAAAATGATTTTTTTATTCATACATTTAGAACATTAAACTCATGTTATTTGTATGATGTTAATATAAATTCTATAATTAGAATAAATGAATCCACCTATAATATATTGAAAAATGAGCAAGAGATTCCAAATGGAGATATAAGAATTAGCAAATTGAAGGAACGTGGTTTTTTGCAACCAATAGATAGAAACTTCCAGATTGAGCATCCTTTAACAGATAAAGTGGAAAGCTATATACAAAACAATTTATCTCTTTTAATATTGCAGGTTACACAAAATTGTAATCTGAGGTGTAAATATTGTGTTTATTCGGGTAGCTATGTTAATCGTGTTCATACAAATAAACGCATGAATTTTGAAACAGCAAAACAAGCGGTGGATTTTTACTACAATCATAGCAAAAATATTGATATTGCTTCAATAAGTTTCTATGGGGGAGAACCTTTATTAGAATTTGAGCTCATAAGGAATATTGTGGAATATTGTGAAATGAAATTTAGTGGTAAACAATTAAATCTCAATATGACTACTAATGCAACATTATTAACAAATGAGATGATGGATTTTTTACAGGTACATAAAATTAATTTAACAATTAGTTTAGATGGGCCAGAAGAAATACATAATAAAAATCGTGTTTTTGCCGATCATACAAAAGGTACATTTGCAAAGGTTTTAGATAATTTGAACAAATTCCAGCAATTATATCCAGATTATGTAGATACAATTAGCTTCAATGCTGTATTTGACGAAGAAAATAATTTTAAAATAAGTAATGACTTCTTTTCTTCAGATTTTATGAAGAAAGCAGACGTGACATTTACAACGGTCAGTGAACGTGATGCGAAAGAGTATAAAGACATACAAGAAGAATTTGTTATAAACTACAAATACGAGTTGTTTAAAATGTTTTTGTTTTGTATTGGAAGATTGGAGCAAGAAGATGTTTCAAAATTGTTGTCAGCACATATTAATAAGTTAAAACAAAGCGTGCATGAACATTTGAAAAAGCCTTTCATTTCAAATGGAAAAACGTATCCAAGTGGACCATGTATTCCAGGTGTCAATCGCCTATTTGTTACTGTAGATGGAGAATTATTCCCATGTGAAAGAGTTAGTGAAACGAATTATGCATATAAAATAGGTAGTTTGGAAGATGGTTTTTATCTTGATAAAGTTAAAGAACTATTAAACATTGCTCAATATACTAAAACACAGTGCAGTTCATGTTGGGCAATGGGTTATTGTGATGGATGTGCATCAGATATGAGTGACGGAGATAAATTAGTTGCAAAGAAGCGATTAGAGAGGTGCGCATCTATGCGTTTTACGGCAGATGAAATGATGAAGGAATATTGTGTACTAAGAGAGAATGGATACAATTTTGAATAAATGAAAGGAAGAAAATTATGAGAACATTGGTATATCCATATGATGAAGACTTTGAGGCAGTCATTAAGTATGGCGATTTTATTGAGACAATGGAAATAAGAGAGATTTTGTCTCCAGTTGGATGGGGATTACAAAATAAGAAAGTGGGAGAAAATATTCCAATAAAAACAAATATAAATGCTGTTAATTGGGAACGAATTGATGCATTATTGTTAATTGACACAATCAGAACGAATTTACATATAAATGAAATTTTGGAAGTGGTTAAATTATCTGCAAAATTTGTACAAAAGATTATTTTAAATAGGGACATAGATGAAAAATCATATGCATGTATAGAAGATATATGTTCAAATGAAAAAGTAGCATTGATAGATGTTAGGAGACAAACTCAATTACGAGTTTCAGATAATAAACAGTTAAAGTCGATTTATACACCAGTAATAGTTGTTGCGGGTATGGGAGAATGTTGTAATAAGCTGGAAGTTCAAATGTTTATA
>CAOXUF010000060.1:9031-9881 GCA_948560485.1 uncultured Eubacterium sp. | reverse complement strand
TCTGACTTGTTGGAGTTCATAAACATGACTGCCGGATGCACAAGCAAGCCGACCTCAAAACTTTTCACATTACTGCACATGATAATCACCTGTTCTTTCTTCTATTCTCATTGACTGAAACAAAAGAGAAGTTTTTTGCCGGCATTATCCTCTCATACAGGAAAGCCTTGTCTGCTGTTATCTGATAACTGCAAGGCTTGCCTGTATCAGAGGATAACGTGGCGTTTCCGCCACATTACCCCTCTGTTCAATCTGAAAATATCAGACTGGCTCTCGCTTGTCCCCGAACCGGGTAACATACACTGGGACGGCGATCCCACACTGCGCCTCTGTCTTGCCCAACCAGACAGAGTCCGCAGGCAGCCACTCCCGAAAAATGCTTTCGCTGAAATTCCGGTGCCGTTCTATCTCATTACCTCTGGTTGCCATACCAGTAGGCACAACCCTCTGCTCCATACCTTCACGGGCAACAATGTTATCCATTGCAGGCACATCTTCGCACGAAATGGGATTCTGCCACCCCTTTATCCCCATGCAAGCATAGACGGATAAAAAGGCGAAAATAAAATCAGGTGTATGCGTGTCCTATAAAATTGTTTTGGCTTTTTCAAGCCTGCAACTATCATAACTGAAAGGGAGTTGTTTTCAGAGTGCCAGATTGCACTATTTATAGCTGATATATACCACCTTGAAAATTGAAAAAATCAGTCCTCCATAAATAAGAACTGAATCTTTTTTAATCATTATTCACTATTTCCAAGAGAAAGCTACAATGACGAATATCATATAAGATTGATTTTAAACATCTACTTCGATAATTTGTTTATAACATTACATACATAGCATAATT
>CAOXUF010000060.1:4390-9021 GCA_948560485.1 uncultured Eubacterium sp. | reverse complement strand
TATAAGCTCCAAAGTTAGCTGGTATTTACTATTCTTTTTTGTTCACCATTTGAGTGATTGCATCAATAGCTATAATTATCGCTGAAATAATAAAAATAATACCACCAATTTCCCCAATGATTAATGGAATACCGTAATCGGCATTAAATACTACTATTCCAAAAGATATTACCATGATTAATGCGCTAAAAACCACTGTAAATTTTGATATTATTTTTATCTTCTCCATAAAGCCACCTCATATTTTATAAAGGAATGTTTTCTACTTTAGTTGTGTGCGAATGGTTTTCTGAATATGTTACAGGCTTTGTACCTGTAGCATTCGTTGTAATTGAAAAATCCAAAGTAATGTCTACAGTCAGCGAAGTAGGTTTTGTAGATGGTGACAAAGTATAGGTTGCCTTTTTCCAAGTAATGCTACATGTATTTGCCCATGTCCATAATGAAAGTCCTTTCTTATAATGACAAGTAACATCTACACTCTTAAAGTACCAACCAATTCCATTTGACAGAGGGGAAACAGTATAATCAACATCATAATACCATGTTACACCAGGAGTTCCTGTATCAAATGTGGCTGATGTAAAAGAACCTGAAACATCGCTGCTAAAAGTAGAAATATCCGCATCTGCTATGATGTCTTCAATATTCAAAACAGATGATTGTTGAACAAATTCCTTGTTACCTAATTGAAGAAAATCAATAATTTCATCCACTTCATTAGCATTTGGAATTTCACTCAAATCATACTCTTTGTAACTTTCTTCACTCTCAAATTCTCCCGAATATTCAGATGCTTTATAATCTTCCACCTCACATTCAGCCGGTGCCGCCATTACATTCAGCGAAGATGCGAGCATACAAATGCTTAACATAGAAGCATAAATTAATTTTGAAAACTTTTTTTTCATATTTTATTCTCCTCGTTTTAATATGGTATTGAAACAGGCACTACCTGATGAAAGTATGAATCAGCACTTTCTTTTGCTGTCTTAATTGTTTTAGCATTGCCAACAATACCTGCAATTCCATCAGCACCAACAATACCTGCTAAAACAGTTGCTATAGCTGTTGCCAAAGCACCAACCGGAGTGACTGCAATAACCCCCAAAACCAGCGCAAGCACTGTAGTTCCCCATGCAGAAGATATAGAGTCTTCACCACTTTTTATAGTATCCACAGCATTTCGAAAACCAATCAAAGCCGATGAGTTATTAGTTTCATATGTGTATTTGATGTTGTCCGGTATTTGAATCTGCCAGAATGTATATGGCTTATTGTTGTATCTCTTAATAGACGTAGAATAAGCATATTCATTATCCTTTGTTGCATTAGATGCGTAAGTTGCAGTTTTCGGCAATTGTATTACTATAGGCTGTGCATCTGCATTCTCGTAGATTGTCAGTATGTATGTTGAATTATCAAATGACGCTCTAACTCCAGTTTCTACTTCTGTAACAACACTTACATTATCCCTAACATATAATGTATATTCTTTGCCCTCCATTGCAAATGTTGTTGTTGTTCCTGCTTCCTGAGCAAATGCACTTATTGATAATGATAAGCATAAAACTATTGATAAGATTACTGAAAATAATTTTTTACCCATATAAAAACCTCCTTATAAACGAAATGTCATACGCTTCAATCCTATGGTTTTTAAATTTGAATGCAGATAAATTATTCCTTATCAAATGAAAAATCTTATACCTCACAAACTATTTATCAACACATTCAGCACCATATATTAACCTCCCTAGGGCAAATATATCAAACAATCAATTCACTTACAATAGAGGTTGCAGAAAGTGGCACTTTATTGCAGAAAACGGACACAAACGATTTTACCACATTGAATAATCAAACTGTTTTTTAAAAATACGCCTTTTTATCCCACTTCTTCTTTTTTCCTACGTTCATTGATAATACTGTAATAAATTCCTCCGGGCTTGGCAACTTCCCTACTCCAAACAGATTATCCCACATATTTCTTGTCCCCTTGTTCAAAAAACCTATCATAATAGCTTTCTCCATTTCCTGCCTTATTTCACTTTCACTTTTTCCTTCTCTTTTGGCAATTTTTTTAATTGCATCTTTAGCAGTTCTCTCACTCATTTTCTTTCTCCTTTCAGGTACTATAACTTCTTATCTATAATTTCTTATAACTGATATATCAATTTTAACTAATGTATACTTAACTAGTCAAACAGTTTGTGTCTACTTATTATGACACTTTTCGACAGGAGGTACAATATTGAGTCAAAACGGAAGTATCAAAATTCACTTAGGCGAACTACTTAAAGAATCTGGTTTAAGCAAAAACAAATTCTGTCAAAAAGCAGAAATTCAACGTTCTCAGCTAAATGGATATATCAATAATACCATTACACGATTAGATACGGAAGTACTAGTACGAATATGCAGGACATTAAATTGTTCCATTGCTGATCTACTGGAATATAATCCCCCTGATGAAAAATAGAAAACACAGTCTGAAATCTAATATTATTTCAGACTGTATTTCTAATATCAATACAAAAATATATAACAGCTTGTCCACAACCATTTCTTATAACGTTAAAATAATCTCAATCAATATATCCCTGCGCCTGCATACTATATAATTTTGAATACTCTCCTCCTTTAAGCATTAGTTCAGAATGAGAACCGCTTTCTTCTATGGCACCTGCTTTTAATACATATATTCTATTTACCAATTTGACTGTAGAAAATCTATGTGCGATTAAAATGCAAGTTTTTCCACCAATAAGCTCCCTTATCTTAGAACTAATATCAGACTCTGCAACTGGATCTAACGAGGCTGTAGGTTCATCTAAAATCAGGATTTGCGCTTTTTTAAAAAATGCCCTGCTTATTGCCAGTTTTTGCCACTGTCCTAATGACAACTCTGTTGCATTCGTCCATTCCATTTGCAACTTTGTATCAATCCCTGCTGGCAAACTATTTATATAATCATATATTCCACTTTTCTCTGCTGCATCAATAATTTCTTCTTCAATATCCATTCGTTCGACATCTCCAAGCCCTATATTCTGTTTAAAAGACAAAGGATACTTGATAAAATCCTGAAAGACTGCTGCAATATATTTATAATAACTCTCTATGTTCATATCTGCTATATCCTTATTATCAATATAAATATGTCCTTTATTTGGTAAATATAAACGTAATAACAATTTTAGAATGGTTGTTTTCCCAGAACCATTCAATCCGACAATTGCATATGTATTTCCACTTTCTATTTCCAGATTAACACCTTTCAAAATATAATCACTAGCTCCTGGATACTTAAACCATACATTAGAAAATATAATTCTTTCAAACTTTCCATTAAAGAAAAGTTCTCTTTTGGAACTTTTTTCTTCTTCCAGACTAATCAGTTCAAAAAAATTATTAACATATAATCCATCTTCATATATAGTCGTTATAACAGATAATATATTGGCTATTGCACTTTTAAAATTATCAATTGCACTAATGTATAATGTCAGATCACCAATGGAGATTTTCAATATAATAACTTTTATACATACCATTGCTTTGATAATGTAAACAACTATATTTTCTGCAAATTTGGCACCCATAGAGTTAAAGGAAAATTTTTTTCGTATTTTTTTATCTTCATGTATATATCTTTTGTACAATTTATCTATGTACTCAATAAAAAAATCTGTAACACCATAAATTTTTATTTCTTTAACATTTTCATGCTTTGTCAATAGTGCCTTTATATATTCGATAAATCTAATATTTTCAAATCTTTCATTGTATATTGCAAATTGCTTAATTGCAATTTTCATACTAATTAATAGCATTGGTATACTTGTAACTAAGCATATAATCATAGTTGGAGGATTGAATCTAACCAAAATAATGGCTGTAGATATAAAAACGCTAATTCCTTTGATTAGTAATCCTGTAGAATAAAGCAAATTCATTGTCCTTCCAACAGATTCTTCACTTGCCTTTTTTATTTTGTCATGCATTGATGCCTCTGCATAATGAGTCATGCTTATTTCTTTTGTTTTTTCAAGGATTGCTTTCGTTATATACTTATTTGTACAACTTGCTAAAATATTCTTAAAATATTGATTTGCCTCATCCATTATATTCTGAAAAAATTCTAAAAACATAAATCCAATTAACCAATACAATGCTAATTTTGTTGAACCTGTTTCAAATGCTTTCTGAATAGTATTAATGATGTTTTTCCAAATTATCATATTCAGTGACAAAGTTAATCCAGAAAAAATATTAACTATTAACATACCTATAAAATAAAATCTCGAACTTTTCCACAAAAGTTTGAAAACATTAATAAAGACATCTACCATATTTTTAATATTTTTTATCATATAAATCTCCATTCCGCTACTTAACCTTTAATACTTGCATTATTGTTCAATAATTTTATATAAGAAAAAACTCTCATCATTATTTATCAATTTGCTAACCATATCTGCTATTTTACTTATTTCTAAATCTTCAAATCCTTGTTGCATGATATTGATCAATTCTCTACTTCCAATTATTTCACCATCAAAAATCAAACTATTAATGCATTGTCTCATTTCATGAACCGTATTAATACCATATCCGCCACTTAACAT
>CAOXUF010000060.1:2139-4380 GCA_948560485.1 uncultured Eubacterium sp. | reverse complement strand
ATTTTATATTCCGATATGAAACTTATAATATAATTCTCATCTACTATGAAAACTATATTTTCCAAAAATTTTTTTACTTCTGAAAAATTTCTTAATAACATTTTTTTTGCATCTATGTATATAAATTCTTCTAAATTTGAAAGAACTATTTTTCCCACCTCAATATTTTCTTCTCCATAAACATCATAAATCACTTTTTTTATTAACGACAGAAAGATGCCATCATACAATAATTCTCTTTTGTCTTTATTGCTGCATCTTTTTAGGTAATATATTTTAACTATTTTTTTGTTTCCTAACTTTTTCCATTCAAAATCTCGAATACAATATTTCTGCCTACAAATTAACTCTCTTGGTCTGCTTTGTTTGCAATTTTGAGGAACATATTCTTCAACAAATTCTCTATTTCCCATGAAAATTATATCTATATTACCGGAAATATAATATTTTTTATAAAACTTTACAAGTTCACTATATTGACATTCCTTAATTACATTAATATCTCCAATAGCAAGATGCTTTGAATATTCTGTTCCTTCTAATAAATACCTGTATTCATTATTACTTTCATCCATTATTATTTTATAGTATTCTTCAATGACATCTGGTTTAATTTTTTTCATAATTTCATCTGTAATGTATATACCAGAAATAATTTCATTTACTCGCTCCATACACTCCGGAAGGTATGATTTATCTGTGCAAAATAAATAATATGTATAAAAATAATCCGTATAGCCCAAACATTTTATTTTTCCATTATAAAAATACTTATCAAAACTAATATTCATGTGTTCCAATAAGTGACTGAATCCTCTTTGATCTTCTTTTTCCCTCATAGAGCCACACTTAATAACTAATGCTATGCTGACTTGATTCTTAAGCATTTCCAGATTATAGATATAAAATCTGCTATCATTCTTTATTATAAATTCTTCTATTTCTTTCATTGGATTCACCATTAATAAATACCGATTGTTCTATTTTTATATATAAAGGAAATGCCATCCTACTGAAATCAGCAAGATGGCACCCCTCATGTGCGGTTACTTCTTTTTAGCAAGCTCCTCATTGGCGTTGTGGTTAACAGTACCGCCAGCACAGTACGGATTACAGATAGAAGGTCCCTGATCATGCGAATTGGCGATCTCAACTGTACCTGAGCATACACAACCTCCACGAGCCACATTCCCATCGTAGTTCGCACCTGTTTCCGCCTGTCTTCCCATAGGATTAACTAATTTCATATTCTCACCTCCTTCAGCACACATTTACTAAGTAAATGCTTGTTATTTATTTAAACACAGATGTGTTTAAACCTTTAAATAATCGGAATATCTTTTATTTTCTCAATTACTTCCGGCTTTTCCTCCAAAAGTTGATAATATGCCATTAATTCTCCCTTTGCATGTTCTCTATGATAATCGCAAGCATTATTTTTTACAGAGATATCTAATCCATTTTCGCAATAGCATGTAGCATAACATATACCGCAAAGATTTACCGCCCAACAGTTACTGCATTTATCAATAGACTGTTCATCATACTCCTGCAAATAAAACTTTTTTACTCTATCAATATCTATCCCTGTAAATACATTTCCAATGCTTGGCGAATTTCCAACTTTTTCACAGACAAGGAAATTTCCATCTACCTGAACATATATTCTTCGATTTCCGGGAATGCAACATCCATTTCTCCATAACCTTGTCTGCGGAATATCCGTCAGCGTCCTATTATGTATTTTTACTAAATTAGATGTGTGAAGCCCTTCTGCATATCCTTTTTGATCGCTGCCACTTAATACATTGTCCAATGCCCATGATTTTATTGAATCCAGTTCCCTTGTCTGATATCTATCAGTTATGTCTTTTTTATCTAAAAAGTCAACGGCAATATCCTCATCCCGTAATGTTCCGCCTTCAACATAATCACATTTTTTATCCAGTTCTTTTGGCAACCAATCTAAATCGTCAAAAAACTTTTGGATCATGTCCAATTTTTCTTTAGAATAAGGCGGGCAAACAACCGTGTTTATAATAATCCTTTCTTTTGCAGCTTCACCCATTTCTTCCACTAAATACCGCAAGCCTCTGATTGCTTGTTCAAATGAACCTGTCCCATCTACTTTGACTCTGTATGAATCATGAATAACCTTTGGACCATCCAAGCTGCATAAAACACTACACCCATCAACAGAAGCTATATATTTAGCAATTTCTCTTGTCATTAATGTGAGGT
>CAOXUF010000060.1:0-2129 GCA_948560485.1 uncultured Eubacterium sp. | reverse complement strand
AGGTTTGTAGAAAATGAAAATGATAATTCTCTATCGCCCATAATGGAACGGCTATATTCTATACACTTTTTCATTAATTCAAACTTCACTAATGGTTCACCGCCATAAAAAGTAACAGCTACTTTCTCTCCACTATGGGAACAAGTATAATCTATTGCCCTTTTCGCCGTATCCCATTCCATATCCCTAGTTTCAAAATTTCTGTACGCCGGGTTGTATTCATGATAAACACAATATTTACATCTCAAATTGCACTTTTCGGTTAATTCTAAAATCACCTGCTGCAAATTCTGCCCCACAAGGTTTTTAAGTCTTTCATCTGATACTTGCACAAATTCCTTATATTTTGGAGCCTGCAAAATATGCTCTTTTTCAGAAAGTTCCAATATGCCCTCATATACCTCAAAGACACTCTTTCCTAAATCATCCAGATCCGTCTCAGATGCGAGCTTATTATATTTGAAAAGATAAGACAGAACTTTATATTCATCTTCATCACATTCAAACACTTTTCCTGTGCCTGTATCAAAGAAATATTTTCGACTTTCTGTTTCAAATGTAGTACCCAACCGACCGTAATTTTCATCTGGAACTAATTTATGAAATTTACTGATAATGTCATTATTTCTATCCATTTACTTTACCTCATCCCTTTCTGAACTTGATGAGATTATTATATACAAGATTTGACAACATTTTCGATGCTCGTAATTATTCCGAAGGTATATGTCATTTTTCCCTTTACTTATTAATCCAAATTCCACATCGAATTATAACAATGACTTCAACCCCTTATAAATATTTCCATCTACTGCGTTGTCGTCAATCGCCGTAGCCACCGCATCGCCTCATTCTGCCGCCTTGCAGAGTAAAAATCCATTCTGCGTCATTTGGCCGAAAGTAAATGTGTCAGTATACTAGTTATAATTTTTTGTGGAATTTAGGTTATTAAAGGATTCATACAATAATATTCCTACTATATTTAATTACTTAAAACAAATAAAAACAGCTTGAACCCATCCAAATCTAGCTGGTTCATACTGTTTTTGTTTAATTCTTATTCCTTGAATGTACCTTTCTTTAATATCAAAATATAGTCTGCCTGCTTAAAGACGTGTTGTCAACATTGCACCGCAATTCACAGTAATGTAATTGGAAAGCCCGCTATGTGGATAAGTGCAGGAGAAATGGCAGACCGCCGCATATGAGGCGTTTTTCCCATAGCGGCGGTTGGTCTTTGAAGGCTTTTTCCCTTATTGCTTCTTATTCTATTCAACTCAAGGCTTATTTCTCTTTATCATATACCCAAATACTTTTAATCTGATTTTCAATCTCGCTGAAAGTCCATCTCCTGCCACTCCTTGCCGCACAGTTAGGATCATTTACCATAAATCCCTCGTTATCATATCCATATATGACAATATAGTGACCAGATGTTGTGAAATCCCCTTTTCCCATAGCACATATAATGATTCCGCCATTATCAAGCACTGCTCTCATATTATTTACAGTGGAGCTTACGGATGAGACTTTAATGCCATACAGCTTTGGCACATCCTCCATCAAACCCCATGATGTGCCGGTTCCTTCCACATAATATCCATTTTCCATACTGTATGCAGCGATTTTGTCGGGAGTATGCGTTTCATCCCCGGTCAGATAGAATAATACCATAGACAGACACGTTGGTCCGCAACCTGCCAGTCCGATACAGCTATCCCCATAGGATTCATACCCCCAGCGCCTGTCCCATTGGAGAAACAGTGGAAATTCCTGCTCTTTTTCAGATGCAGTAATTCCCCCTGTCATTCCATTCCGATCAGGATACCCGGAGACAAAATCTGCCATTTCCGGATTATTTGCCAATGCCGCAAGCAGCTCCTTCGGATACTGGGAATGATTTTGATAAATCCCTTCTATCAAGGAACTTACCTGCCCCAACTCACCTAGCCGCTGCAGGACTTCCGCTTCCGTGCGTTCTGTAGGCTTGCCAACTTCCCATGCGTCAAGACTGTCAACATAATCTACATCATTCAATTTATCTGGTGGCTGCGCATCTGCGTTGGTCTGTACCATCCCATATTGCTGTATCTCCAGCCGCTCCAATTCCATCTGCATTTCTTCCAGAC
>CAOXUF010000059.1:458-9973 GCA_948560485.1 uncultured Eubacterium sp. | reverse complement strand
CCACAGAATTGAATTCCTGCGTACATACTGATAATCAATAATCAACTCTCCTCCTGTCTTTTCCTGTACCATTCTGGCAAAAGCATACTGAAAAAATTGATTGCCACATGCACCATTTATCTTTAAATATATCATACCCTATATTCTCCGTAACCTGTCATTTCCACAGCCCATCTTTTCTTAATTTTTCGTTTATAAATTAAATCTTTTCCATAACGACAGGTTTGAGGAAATCCAATCCTCAATATATTCAAAAACATATAAGGAGCTATCAGCATGCGTATTCCAAACGGCCAATTTTTTCTATACAACCCTTTGCGCATCCACCAAAAGAAAATTTCCTGCCTGTATACTTTCAGATCATATTCTTTTTTTAAGTCATTTGCCTTTACAAGCCTTTGAATCAGTTTTCGGTTATCAGTAACGCTCCCCGACATTTTT
This sequence comes from uncultured Eubacterium sp., assembly GCA_948560485.1. The sequence continues at coordinate 9,532 of CAOXUF010000059.1, read as the reverse complement.
GTATCTCTCATCCAAATGTATAGCTTTTCTTCAGACACATTAACTTGAGGAAGCAATCTTTTCAGACACATTACCTTTGTAACATCTGCAAAACTCGTTTGTCCTTTCAGTTCATGATTCCCAATACGCTCCCCAAACTCTCTCGATATAAACAATACCTCCTGCAGCGAATCCAGCTTCCCCTTCTCTATGCACCTGACCCACATATTGTAGTCCTGTGCTTTATGGATGCTTTCATCATACTGTAAATGATTTTCTCTTAAAAAGGAAGAACGGAACACTACTGTCGGATGGGTAAACTCTATATTCGCGAAAGACAGTCGAACCCGCATCCGTTCCTGTTCGAACTTCCGGTATATCCCTGCAAACCTTGGAGAATCCGTAAAATCTTTTTCTGTCGGAAATAAAGGCTCTCCGCCGTAAATAAAAGAACCACAGGCCAGTACATCGATATCCTTATGGGCCTCCATATAGGATATTTGTTTGCTGATACGCTGGGGAAGGCTGATATCATCTGCATCCATACGCGCTATATAGTTTCCTTTTGCCATTCGTAAAGCAATATTCAACGATACAGTCAGCCCCTTATTTCTTTCGTTATGAAAAAGTCTTATTCTCCTGTCACCATATTCCGTCTCCCGCTTATTCTTGTATTCCTCCAAAAATGCTGCACACCATTGGTCTGATGCATCATCTATTATGATAAATTCCAGATTTCGGTAAGTTTGATGCAGTATGCTGTCCATTGCGATACGTAAATATTCAATTTTTGTATTATAAACTCCCATAATGACAGAAACCAACGGTTCTTTGTTCATTTTATCACTCCAGCAGCTTCAACCACTTATCAACCATACGCGACACTTGCAGCTCTTCCGTCCTGCCTTTTATATTTTCCTTCAATTCTGTATACAGCTTTTCGTCTGTCAACATCAATGCCATTCCTTTTGCCAACAGCTCTTCTTCTCTGGTCAACGGCTGCTTGCTGTCATACATAATACCATCACACATAGGAGTAAGAATTCCACACCTGGCAATCTCCAGCTTTGCTTTCACCCGTTTCTCCAGATCCGTATCCGGAGCCAGAATCTCTCTTGGTCCATAATCAATATCTGTTGATACCACCGGAATACCAAGACAGAGTGCTTCCGCCGTCACATTGGAAAATCCTTCATGTGTTGATGAAACGACAAGGGTTTTTGCCTTTGCCAGAAACGGAAACGGATTCTTGCAAAAACCGCAGAATATCACATGCTGACTAAGTCCAAGTTCTTCTGTCAATTGCTCCAGATATGATCTTTGACTGCCTTCTCCCAAAATAATTAATTTAAAATCCGACACCATTTCCCGTAATTTAGTAAGGGCCCTGATTAAATGCCAAAACCCTTTTGGTTCTTCCAGTCTTCCCATTGCAATCAGTACCGGTTTTTCGTTCAGTATGTCATCATATGCCTGCGCAATCTTTTCCTGAGACTTCTTTCGAATATAATCAGAATCAAATCCATTTGCAATCGTCACTACTTTAGTCGCCGGTATCCCATAATGATTTCGCAAATCAAGACTTACCCCCTCAGATACTCCTATAACTGCATCTCCATATCTATAAAACAATTTTACAAGAGGGGTAACTATATATCGGTAAACCGGATTTTTCTGAAAAGCCGTCAGATTACAATGAACCGATAACAGTGTTTTACAATAGTGTTTTCCCGAGATCACATTTGCTATATTGGCGCTGTCCATAAAACTGATCACTGCAAGGTAATTTCGAGTTCTTTTCAGTCTTTTTAGTTTAAAAATTCTCCTCAGGAATACATACCCTTGATAAAATACATTCTGTTTATCAGACACAGGATGTATTCCCAGATCAATCAGATTTCCTTTATAACCAAACACAACGTCTTTTGTATCATTCAATATAATATCGATTTCCCAATCATCCGGAAAATTCATTACTGTATTAGATAATACTCTCTGTGCCCCGCCCTCACTTAACGTAGATATTACAAACGCGACTCTTTTCATCTATTTACCTTAACGCAAATACTTTGCTCTCTCTTTTTTTATCCGATACCGTTTCAGCCATCCTAATAACAAACACGTACTTTTTAATCCAATCGTTTTTACCATGATACCAACCAGCTTTTCCTCCTTCCCTTCCACATAGGAAAGATAAGATTTTAGTTTCCCGGCCATTGTAAGTACAACTTTGCGTTCCTTTCTTTCAAATAAATACAGATTACCCAGAATATCGTGACAATACAACACAGCAAATCTTTTACGAAAAGCTGCAGCCAGCTCATCATCCAATTTTCGATCCTGCAGAAACTGTTCCCAGTCAATCAAATTCAATAATTCATCAAACTTCAGTTTTTTATTCACTGAGGTCATGGTAGAATTTTCCCGAAAGCGGCGATAATAGTAAAACGTAGGAACCATTACCACACAGTCAGCTTCCAGTACCACTTTATCTATTAATGCAAAGTCTTCAGCCAGTCGCTTCGTCGGAAATAAAAATTCATGCTTTTTCCAGAAGTCCACGCGATAGCACTTCCCACAGGGGCTCCAGTTTGGTGCTGTTTTCATTGTTTTTAGAAGTGTTTCCCTCCCTGAAAATCCCTGATACTCTGCAGACTCCCACTGATGATCTTCTGCCATAACCCCATCTCTGACTTCAAACATTCCTTCTGACAGGATAACATCCGGCATATTCCATTCTACACATTTTTCATAACATCTTTGTAGTGTATCACCATCAATAAAATCATCACTATCTACAAATAATAAATAATCTCCTCCCGCTTTTTCAACCCCTATATTTCTGCTGTCAGCCTGCCCGGAATTGTTTTTCGTATATACTTTAATTCTGTCATCCTGTTTTTCATACCTTTTGCATATTTCACCGCTCCGGTCCGTGGAACCATCATCAATCAAAACCAACTCCCATTTCGAATAGGTCTGCTTTATAATACTTTCAATACACTCCCTCAAATACAGCTCCACATTATATACCGGCACTACAATACTAAAAACCAACGATGATACCTTCATCATTATACAAATCCCTTTTCTTTTCTGATCAACTGCAGTATACCCTTCACAAAATATAATCCTTTATCAACTGCCAATAGCAAAGCAAAATGTCCCGACATCAAAAAGTGCAGTCGCAAAAGATTATACCTCTTAATCCTTTTCCTGTTTGCCTTTGTATTTATCTTTTGAAATTCTTTTAATAAAAGTATCTCTTGCAAATATTTTATATGAAGCCTGTATGATGCTGGCTCACTGTTTAATTTAAATACACTTTCCATAAAATTGTTAAGAATATATCCTTCATATGACCATATTTGCATTTTTAAATCCATACCACATGTCTGCATACAATTCAGAATATGTCTTTCTGCATCCAATATTTCCCGAATTTTGGGAACCGACATCGTATGAATCAAACTCGTTTTCCGTATCCTGTAATAATAAAGATACTCATTCAAAATTCCCAATCTTTCTGCTCTCATAAAAAAATGGAGGGTCTGGAGTACATCCTCGCAGTAATTTATCGGGACATAAATTTCTTCCAAATCATTTATAATAAGCTCCCGCTTCACAGCTTTTATAAAAATTGAAAACAGATTACTTCCTTCAAATAACTTTGTAACCGCCTTTTCTCTGCTGCAAATATTTTTGTGAATACCAAAATCGGGACATTTTTTTGCTTTTTCTTTATACAGTATATACTTGTTAAATATTACTACGTCACATGCATTTTTCTTAAGAAACGCATCTATTTTCTCCAGTAAATATACGTCATAGTAATCGTCCGAATCCAAAAAAAGGCAATATTCTCCCCTGGCTTTTAGTATCCCTTCTTTCCGTGTCATCATCAATCCCTTATTTTCTTGATGATATACCTTTATTCTCGCATCTTTACCCGCGTATGTATCGCAGATAAATCCACTTCGATCTGTAGAACCATCATCTATTACAATAGCTTCAAAGTAGGGATAAGTCTGATGAATTACGGAATCTAAACACTCTGGTAGATAGACTTCAATATTATAAACAGGAATCAATATACTGTATTTTATTTTTTCCATAATCAATCCCGATTAATCCGTCTCTGCATTTTCAATAACTTCTCTGATACTGTACGATGTATCCACATGTACTCCATAATATATCTTCATCAATATTTCACTCATCAGCCCAAAAACAAACATTAAAATCCCAATAATCACAAAAAATACAGTCATCATAGGCGGCATCAGATTCCTGGACATTTTAAATCCTTCTAAAAACAATACGATTGACCAAATGCCACAGCATCCTCCCAATATCAAAAATATAATCCCAATCCCTCCCAATAAATGAAGAGGTCTCGTAGCATATTTATTCCAAAACCATACGGAAACCATATCAACAAATCCTTTAAAAGTCCGTTTCCAATTATACTTTGTTTTGCCTGACGTACGGGGTCTATGATGTACCACATATTCCCCTACCGTAAACCCTTTGATTTTCAGAATGGCAGGAATAAACCTGTGCTGCTCTCCATATAAATTGACCCCCTTAAAACACTCCCTGCGATATATCTTTAAAGAGCATCCGCTGTCATGAATTCCATCATGCACCAGAAGATAACGAAGCAAATTAGCCCCCCTAGAAACAAAACGTTTCATAAAAGTATCCTTACGGTCCTTTCTCCATCCAGATACTACATCATAGTCTTTTTCTATCAAAAAATTAAGCATACCCGGAATATCATTTGGATCATTTTGTCGATCTCCATCCATCGTAACAATATAATCCAGTTTAGCGGCTTTTATCCCTGCATCCATAGCAGCTGTCTGCCCGGAATTTCTACGCATACGAATATACTTTAACGGCTTTAAAGTCTTGCATATATCCCCTGTTTTGTCCGAAGAACCATCATCTATAAAAATAATTTCATATTCGTACTGATTCTGTACACAGACTTCTTTGATTTCGCGATGTAATTCAGCTACATTACCTTCTTCGTTAAAAACTGGCACTACAATCGATACTCGATACATTTTATCATCCTATCTGGAAATTATTTTTCCCAAAGTTTTATTTCTTTATAAGATTCGTCTGCATAATATACTTCACAGTCATCCTTTAATTCTACTGCAAGGCAAGGCTTGTCTACAACTACCGAATAGAAATAAACACCTTTCGGCGAATTCTCTGGTAACACAATCTGAAAACACAAAGGCAAACTTTCCTGATTCTCCGTAAAAATCCCAAAACTCAGAAACAATATCTTTGCATTTTCAGCCATTTGAGATGTATTTACTGCAATACGTATTTCTGTGCATTGCTCTATTTGGTTAAAAGAATACATAACGCAGCCATTTTCCCATCCCGTTCCTTCAAACATTTCCAAATTATCTATTTGAGGGTACAGGAAATGATACCTGCTCACATCAATATTCCATTCATCTATTCCATCTCCTGCTATTTGCTCCGAATGATTCTGCATAAAAACCCTAACAGATTCGCTAATACCATACATTTTACCTGTCTCTACCACCACATACCCCTGAGGATATTCTCTTGCAAACTCAGAGAGAATTTCCATATCATGAGCTCTATCAAAAGAAACTGTAATATAATCATCCAATTCCCGAACCGCATAATAATCCCGGAAATCATACCCGGCAATAGCAACAGAACCTGTCCCTGCATCTTCTCTTATTTTACCATATACCTGGCTGTGATAGCAAATATCATCATTATAGTATACTTCCATAAAATTCGTTTTTACCTGGTATAAAGTAGTCATTGTGAAAAGCCCAAATACTCCCCATACTACACACCGTTTCCAATAACAAGCCGTTTCTACAATTCCCCATGCTCCAGAAATTGCAATAAGAGGTGCAATGTAGATAATATATCTATCCTGATAATACTGACTAAAAATATAAAGAAAACAAAACAGAGAACTTAAAATAATAAAAACACAATACAGAGTAAAATCAAATTTCTTATCTCTATCCTTTCTTCTGTGAACAAAAGCAAATAAAAGGCAGCCACATACAAGGAGCATAATCCACCTGTTCCCCATAAAATCTCTCAGCCAATACCAGTACCGGATATTCTCCCAGTCATATTGCCCAATAAAATTATCAGAAATTAGCACTTGATAAAGCAAATGAACAACAGGTATTCTAATTCCCTTCGATACCAAAAAACACAAAATTCCAAATAATAATATTGCTGCACCTAAGCATACTACTGCCACCATATACCTTCGGTCTCTTTTTGTAAAAAGCAAATAGAACAACAAAAAAATAATGCCCGCTCCGCATACAAGGGTATTTATATGAATAGCATAACAGAAAATCAATGTTATAAGAGAAAAAATAATATACTTGAAAGGATAATTAAAATTTTTTTTTAAAAAAACACATATAGAGTTTTTACTCGAAAAATCCCCTTCCATTTCCAAGGCCATAAAAACGAAATATAAAAACCATACTATCATCAGTAACCATAAACTGTACATCCGAATCTGTCTAAAAACAACTGTAACAGATGGGTTTCCTAACAAAAACAGGCATGATAATATGGTAATATAATAATTCTCATAAATTCTGTAAGTAATATAATACACCGAAAGAATAAACATAACACCAAATACAGCGGAAAGAGCTTTTCCAGCCGGAACACTGATTCCAAATATATGAAACCATAGTGTCAGAAGGATCGTATGTGGCCAGGCCCTAGAATATGCAATATCTGATAAAGTATCTGTATAGAAATCCCATTTATAAAACTTCCCTGTCTTAAAAAAACCAACAGCTGCATCAAATGTAGGATATTCATCCAGAAACGTATAATAATCTCCCAGCAGAGCATGAAAATAACGCAATACAGCAAGAACACCAATAAACACTGCCAACAATATCCAAATATCACCCTTTTTATATCTATTAACTATTTTAGATTTCAGTGCCATTCTGCTCTCCCATATATAACTTCCATCAATTTATCAAAATAATTTTTAAATTGATATTCGTCCAATACTAATTGGTAACTGTTTTTTCCCATTTCTTCTAACTTTTTTCGGTTTTTTATCATACAAACAAGTTTTTCGTACAGATCATCTTTATCAAGATCCCGAAATAAATAACCATTTATTCCGGATTTTACATAACATGCAGAACCATTTGTATCACTACAAATCACCGGCATAGAACAGCTCATCGCTTCCAGCTGAGAAACAGATGCCCTTTCCTTTGTACTGGGCAATACAAACAGATCAGATTCCCTATATATTGCAAACATCTGTTCTCTTGAAAGGTTTCGCAGTAAAACAATATCCTTTTCCAGATTATATTCTTTCACTTTTTGCAACAGGCAATTATAATATATTTCTTGTTCATCACTAATAACCTCTCCTGCAAAAGTCAGATGCAAAGAATATTCAGCCAACAAGTCCTTAACAACCTCCAATAGCAGAAACATCTGTTTTCTTGGTTCATACCTGCCCACACTGATTATACGAACTTGATTCTTTTGGAAATGTTTTTTTTCTTCCCAGGATACATACGGTTCCATTACAAAAGGAAGATAGAAAGCATTCTCTGTTTTTTCAGCCTCACTCTTTGGATTTCCCAGAACCGGCGTTATTCGTCTCTTTGGAAAAAAGCGCAAAAGACTCTTCCGAAGTAATCCGCTATCCCTTCCTGGCCTATCCCACAGAGGACTTTGATTATATAATATACATGGAATATTCTTTTTTTTACACACTTTGTAGAATGGGATGTTATACAGGGCTCTTTCTCTCAAAATAACAAAATTAGGTTGAAATTCTTCTACTATTTTAGATGCCCTTCCAATAGGAGGGAACCCCAGCTTCAGTTGAAACTCATACAGATTTGATCCCCTTTTTCTTTTAAGAATATTGCAAAATATTTTATATAAATTAAAAATTAGATGAAATATTTTAGAATAACCTAAAACAACAGGATTTAGGCACTTATAATCTTCTCCCCGCCTGGCATAATGGCTGACAAAACACACTTTATGTCCATTCGACAACCATCCTTTTACAATCGGCACTTGATTTGTATGATATCTGGGCGCTACATAAAGTACCCTATACTTATTCTTTGGCTCCATTTCCACCTTCTATATACTCTCGCCATTTATTTGTCACTATCTTTTCTCCAAACGTTTCTCTAATTTTGATTGCCTCTATGCTTAAATGCTCAGCCATCTGCTTGTCTTCAGCAATTTTTATCATTGCTTCTGCAAGTGCTTCCACATCTCCTACCGGTACAAGCAGACCATTTTGCTCATCTCGAATACACAACGCCGAACCGCCGATAGGACAATCTGTAGAAATGCTAGGTATTCCCAATGACATTGCTTCCACAAGAGAATTAGAAATTCCTTCATAATCCGAAGACAAAACAAACATCCCAAAGTTTCTGATACGTTCCAATATGTTATTACAGAATCCCTCAAAATGTATCACTTCATCTAATTTCAGCCTATGCACTTGTATCTTTAATTCCTGTTCAAGGCTTCCCTGTCCAAAGATATGAAGTATATATTCAGGAAATTTTTGATGAAATTGTAGAAATGCATCAATTAACAGTTTATGATTTTTCTGTGACTCTAGTCTGCCGACTGCCGCAATTTTCTTTTCCCGTTTCCCCAAAAAAGGCTCCGGCAAGTCCGCTCTAAGGGGATTTGGAATCACAGTGCTTTTTCTTTGAATACGCTCAGGAAAACATTTCATTGCCTCCTCTGTCTGAAATACAAAACGAGTATTTCCTCTTGCACCCAATTCATAAATCTTGTCTCGCAGCCAAATATAATGAAACTGATTGGGATCATTTCTTTCCGATACAACCAATGAATTTTTTAAACCTATCGATGCCAGTATGGAAAACATATTGATACGTGTACTGAATGCCACAATAAAACTGTCTCGGTACATCCTAAAATATTTCCGCATGGAAAACAACCGTTTAATTTGTACCAATGGATTCCCTCCAGATGGCTGTCCGATAGAAAGCACTCTTATATTCTCATTTAAATTA
>CAOXUF010000059.1:0-448 GCA_948560485.1 uncultured Eubacterium sp. | reverse complement strand
AAAATCGAATGACCTGCCACCATAAGAATTGTTACATCGTCACCACACACCGCGTACCGATTTGCCATTGTAACGGTTACCCGTTCGGCACCACCGCCATTTATTGCTGATACAACAAAGACAATTTTCATCCTTTTTTATTACCTCACTTGGACAGTATACAGAATTTTCTGCAACATAACAAGTTATGCACGACAACTCCTTGACAAAATATTTTCATATTCGCGTACAATATGTTCCCAGTCATATCGGGAAATATCAATGTAGTTATTATTCCATAAGTGTTCTTTGTTCACCTGATTTTCTATCTTCTCCGCAAGCTCATCCACATCATCCTTTTGAAAGAAATATATATCATCTTTTACGAACTGTCGATGAGAGGGAATATCAGATAAAAGTGGATAACAACCTGCTGCAATCGTTTCCAGTACCGCCATCGGACAGTTTT
>CAOXUF010000058.1 GCA_948560485.1 uncultured Eubacterium sp. | reverse complement strand
AAGGTTATACAAGTTCCTTTTGAAATACCTGCACCTAGCATAGAAAGTATTCATGATGCTCTTTTTTCAAAACTCAATACCATACTTGGTGATATTCTAGAAGATAGCTTTAATAAAGCGGTATGGGCAGAGTTGTTTCATTTTGGTATTAAAGAATATATTAGATCGATTCGGGATGTTATACGCTATACAAATGTTTTTTCGTTAAAGTACGAACTTTTAAAAAACGAAACAGATATTGTCGATTTACTTGGACTTACATGTTTGCAAGTATTTGAACCAACTATCTATACTAAACTTCCAAATTATAAAAGTATGTTATGCGGTATGGTCAATAGTTATTCGTATGAGAGACAAAAATTGGATGAGGACGAAATTCAAAAAGCCGTTAATGCACTTATTATAAAAAATAACTCAACAGAAAATATAGAATCAGCAAAAAAAATAATTAGTTTTATTTCCCAAAACACGTAGCGTAATGGGGAATACATATAGTATGGGCAGGGAGTATGTTCATAGAAGTTTTTTAATTAACAACAATATTGCAGTTCCAGAATGTTTTGATCGATACTTTTCATTATCGCTGGAAAATAAGGCTATACCTACAGATACTATAAAAAAACTGATTTATGAGGTAGATGAAAAAGAATTTGAGAATGAAATAAAGCGAATTTATCAAGAAGGGAAAGTTATTCGATTGCTTGAAGAAATTGAGGCATATGCTAATAAAGGAAGTTCTGTTGAACTTCCTTCTGAACGTGCATCAATGATATTGAAATCACTTACTCGTTGTTGGGGAGCTTTTAAGGTTGAAGATAGAGGTTTTTTATCTGTTCCATTTGAGTGGAGATTTCTATTTTGTGCTGATCCCCTATTAAAATTGATAGATACATCCCATCGTTATCCTGCTATTCGATATATTTTCGAGGATGAAGAAGTGCAAATTTCAACTTTGGCCTTATTATTGAACGATTTTGAAACACAACATGGGAGATTTAAAGAAGATGCTACAGTTAAAGACGAACAAATAATTACTTTAACTGAAGTCTTAGAATTAGAAGATATTTTTAAGAGACGTGCGATTGAAGCATTAGACTCAAAAATAGTGTTAGATCAAAATAATGGATTGAATTTTTGGTGGATATTAGATCAAATAGACAGTGACCTTGCAAAGAGTAAAAAGAAATCAATAGTTACAGATAATAAATCTCTTGTTAAAGTTTTAAGCTATTGCACTTCACATGGAGCAATATCAGGACGAATAACTTCAAAAACATGGCAAACAAATTTAAAAATTGTTGAAGAGTTTATTGATATAAATGAAGCTTATCAGCGGATTAAAATATTTGTGACAACACATGATTTTTCGGATTTTTCAGAGGATGACCCATCTCTTAAGTTACATGTGTGGACTAAAATACAATTGAAGTATATCATTTCCTATTAACATTTTGTGAATACTATTGTAATGTTTGAAAGAATAGACACAATAGTAAATGTATTAAATCAATAAGCTAAAGAGTAAAGAGTTTATTTTGCAAGAGTTTATTTTTGTGGAGAATATAAAAGGGGACTTGATTTCTCAAAGTCCCCAGTGTATAATCGAATCAAGGAAGGCATTCAGATGCAAGATCTGATGCCCTCAGTAAGTCGAATTATCTATGTATAAGACATAGCATCCATCAAACTTTCTCAGGGTCGTGGATGCTATTTCTTATTATGCCGGTTATCTATGTAGGTCAATGCCGTAAATAGAACCAATAACAGCGTTAAAACTTCCATTAGTGTCATGGGCACCACCCTCTTTCCTAAACTAGAGGGCAAACCGAAATCGCATCCGCTTTCTTCCCTGTTCAATTATACAAAAATAGTATATCATGCACCTTGGTCGTAGGCAATCAAATAATCGTTTGACTTTAGAAAAGAATATCCAGAATATCTGCATACTATCAAAGATTCTGCCTGATGATCCGGGAAATCAACCCAACTGCCACATTCCGTTCTTCATCAATATGCGTTACTACGAAGGATACTTCATCTTTCTTTCCTACTGTCCGGTTATCATAGCAGGAGTGGGCAATGGCATTGACTCCGATGGAGAGCCGGACAAATACCGTCCCCTTGTGGATATCTTCCACAGTTCCGGCATATTTTCCCTGTATTTTGCATTTCTTTATGTTTTCCTTGCTGGTATTGCCTTCCACACTCTTAGGATGGAAGTCTCCACACCGAAGATCTCTGCCCGGACAACTTTTTCTGCCACAGCGACAATCCTTGCCTGCACGATACGGTCTTCATAAATCTTAGAATTGCCGGACGTATCCCGATCCAGATAAAAGATCTGACGTTTCTTCAGCATAGCTTCCTTCCGGCTGGCAACCACACTCCTTGATTGGGCATCCAGCCCTTTCACAATAAAGTCAATCTCGCAGCCGAGCATGTTGTTAAGGACTTTGTTCTGGCGGAGGGAAATGCCTCCGTAATCATGGGATTCATCCTGCACCAGATTGATCATCATCTCTGAGATTGGGATGATGGTACGGAACTCCTTATAATAAACGATCGCAATTAAACTTCCATTCTCCGTCTTTTCGATTCCGCCCAACATCCCCGACAGTATCTTCTTTGTGCGGTAAGCATTCTGGATTTCGTGCCAGATGAGGTCTGCTTTCGACTGCGCTGTTTCCAACACAGCGTCAGAATCAAGCGTTAATACAGGTACGTTTGTGATTGTGTTCTGTTCGTTTTGCATAAATGCTCTCCTTTTCTATGACATGATTGAATTTTTATCTAATGGAACCATCTCCGATTTGTCCGACCACGCGTTATCTGATCTATCCGATAACAGGTCTGAAGAATCTGGATATGACGATTCCTGATAAATGTGTTTCTGAGTTGCCTGTGCCGGCATTGCAGGCGCAGATGCTGCCAGTGGCTTACGGGGAGCTGAAGCGGCACTACTTTTCTGCCTGCGCGGTTTCGGAGGCGCTTTGGGGAGGTAGTCATATTCTTCTGTTTTCCCATCTTTCCGCCATTTCGGGATATGTTTAGCTGCCTTTTTAGTTATCAGTTTTTTGGCATCCGGGTGCAGTGTGTCATCATATTTCTGAACCTTCAGCACTTTCTGCCCTCTTAAGATAATAAGTGCAGTATCCAGAGGGAGCCGCAGGATCTCATTTGGCGTCAGGAGTTTGCGCTTGCCGATAGACTGGGTTTTTCGGTATTCTGGAGAATAGTTTGATACCCGCCAGGTGTTGAGTTGCTTTGCTTCAGAACTGATACCCACAGTCACGTCTCCAGAGCGTGAACTGATGAACTCTGCTGTTACTTCATCTGTGCATCCTAAGAATAACTGAGTGTCACAATTCCCTATGATTTCCTGCCACTGGTTAAAAGGATAGCGGTTCTGCATCTGGGGCAGGTTTTGGAAGATGCACGAAATGCTTAATCCCCTGGAACGGCAGACAGAAATCTTCTTATTCAACTCCAGGATAGCCCCAGTATTTGCCAGCTCATCCGCGAGGATATGTACCGGGACTGGCAAATGGCCGTCTACTCCATGTTTATCTGCAAACCGTACCAGCTTGATAAATACAAAGGTCATAAACAGTGACGACAGGAAGTCAAAGGTGCTGTCCTGGTCGGAGGTAATGCAGAAGTAAGCGCATTTTTGTTTCCCCGGCAGTGTCAGGTCTATCTCGTCATAGGAAGTGATCTGCCGGATCAGCTTATTCTGGAATACCTGAAGCCTGGCTCCAAGCCCGATGATTACCCCGGACCGCACCGTATCACTTGCCTGCTTGTGGATACAGTAAGGAACCTTTGCCGGGTGGCTGACCGGAAGCAGGTCAAAGAGATCGCAGTATGGGAAAGCGTTAAATAGGTCTGTGTTTTCTGATGAAGTCGGATCCTTCTCTGAGGTTCGTTGCGGATACTGTTTGTTTCCACATTACCATCCAGATAGCAGCGAAACCGGGAAGGGTTGTAGGACAGCAGCATTTCCTTGGCACGCTTTGTCAGCCGGTAGCCTCTCAGCCCATCCTTGTAATGGCACCGGATCAAATGGTTTGCCTTCAAATCTGTGATCATCTTTTCTGTATAAGCCGGGGTATCAAACAGCCTGGATAATTGGCTGGCAGGGAATTCCCCGCTTATCCCGATCATTTCTAACAGTTTATATTTCTGGGTATTTGGTTTTAGCAAAATGGCATCTCCTTTAAGATATTTTGAGTAGTATTTTTACCTTTAGAGAGCCTGCTTCGGTATTTTGAAAGTTTCCTCTTGGAAGCAAAATGCGGAAAAATGCAGGCTTTCCGGTAAAGTTACCGTTATCGGCGCAAAAATTGCGAAAATCACATATTTTCGGATAAGGTATTTTTTGCTTTCATGCGGTTCCCAAGCCAGTCGGGAAACTTATCTTTCTCCATGATATAGATAATTGTCTGGTCGGTTACACCCAGTTCCGTAGTATGGTGGTCGTCGCAATACAATCCGCTGTCATCAAACAGCGCATAAGATGAAATGACATCCAAAATCAGTTTAAGTTCCATGTTGTCGTAGTCCTTAATCCGGCGATGGGGCAGTTCCCGGTCGTAGACTAGACAGAAGCAGATGACACATTCTCTAAAAGGCGCTACCTCATGATCCGTGAAAAATTCCTTTAATGCATAGTGTAGCGGATCATGTAAAAATCCCGTACTGCTTCGGATTCTCCTTTTTGGAAATAACCCCGGCAATGTGACAGAAAGGATGTCATTTTCAAAGGAAACCTGTATTCCCAAGGCGTTTACAGCTTCCTTCATATAAGCGGATTTTCCGGTAAGGTCTGTAATCCGTATGAGATTCCTTAACCGGCAGGCGATCCGTTCTGCACAAAGGGCGGCATCTGTGCTTAGTTTCTCATAATTTGCTCCATGTTTCTCCATGCCGGTGTTTTTCAAGGCAAAAATAGTGTTACTGAGTTTGTCAACTTCATTTTCGATACTATGAAGTCTCTGATAGATTGTTATAGAGTCCATACAATACCTCATTTCTGTTGTTTTTGATAATAGTTTACAGTTCCATCTGGGCTTACTAGACAGTAAGCGGTTACCCCGACAAGAGAAAGACGGGATGACTGCTGTTCGGATTCTAAGATGACCAATCGGTTTGCATCATCTGCAGGAAGGCCATTCAGGACATGGCTGATCAGAATTTCCTGCTCTAAACCGATATAGACAACTTCATAGTCTTCATTTTGCGTGAAAAAATGAAGCTTGACAGGAAATTCTCCGCTGGTGTGGTAGACAACAGCCTCTTTGAAGTCCAGAAGAACCCAGACGGCGGCAATCATGCCATAATCCGGGGATTCAGAAGCTTCCGGGCTGTCGCATAGGAGATCTCTGTCCTGGTCATAGTAGATACGCCCCTGCTTGATCAGGCTTGTAATCAGGGATTTCATGGAATCCCTGTTACGAATAAAAAACTGCAGTACCTGTTCGTACTGCAGCGCATGGTAGGTGGTAATGAGTTTTAGAAGACGCTCACCTTCCCCTCTGTAAATTTGGTTCCTTGATTTCATGACGTTCTCCTTTGCTACGTGGATTGGCAGGTCTTTACATAAGCTGTACGTGCGATATGCGTGTCATATACATATGACGTATGTACAGTATACGTATTGTCCCTGTATTGTACTGATTTTTAATAATGATATGCATAGTGTACGTACAGCCTATGTATCAGCCTGCTGTCAATGATCAGTTTACGGGTTACAATTACGGAAAGACTGCCGTTGACAGTCGCTTCCGTGTGCTAAAGTAAAAAAACAGCACCCTGTAAAGGTGCCGTGAAAAGAGAAAACTCTAACCAATACCATTTTAACATATGCAGATATACGCTTCAATCGCAGAACCGTGCCAATGAATGTCATTTCTGTGCCAATTCTAAATATTTCATAAAATAAGCCTGCAATTTGCACCAAAAACAGCATAAAAAGTGTGTGCTATCTTGGAACACGGCTGCGTGCAAATGCTGTCAGAACCTTCGGTGCATAACACTGGCTCATGTGAAGCTGGATATGATTGGTCAAATGAATGGTGTCGTCACAAATACTTTGGATCTTCTCCAAAGAGACAAGGCAGTTTTGCCGACATCTGATAAATCCATACGATGCCAGGAAGTTCAGCTCATCTGTCAGAGAACCGTACTTTTCCGGGAATACCGTTTCCGGGTGTCCGGCACCAGGAAAGAAGTGAGGGACTGGAAAATATCCGGGGATGGGGCAGGCTATTTTGATATTATGGATTACGGACTGCTGCGTATGGACTGGGAGCCAGCTTATGTCGAACCATGTGTGACTGCAACGGTAACGGCTGTTCTGGAGGATGGAAGAAAGCTGACAGCGGCAGTGAGGGCGTATTCCGAAGTGAATATCTATATAGATAAGCTGTTTGCGGATTTTGAGAGAAGGTATACTACCTCGTCTATGACAACGAAAGAGAAAGCAGAAAAAGCGGCATGGTATATCAGCACAACTTCAGACTATGAACTGTATAATTATAACTGGATTGATATTTTTCTGAAAGGAAAAGGCGACTGTTATGCAAGCCGCTATGCCCTGCAGTACCTGTGCAATTACATGGGGATTAAGGCGGTGGCATGCCGGAATCTTGATGACCACGGAAAAACACTGCTCTATGCAGATGGCAGGTTTTATGTCATCGTTACCGGATTTAATGAGCCAAAGCCAAGACCGTATGGAATTTATGAAATCAGCGGCGGGGCTTTGGAGGATCTGGCAGAAAAGAATAAATTTGACCTGGACTATTTCCAAAGGTAAAAGGGGGCATGGGTTGTGGATTTTATATCAGAAGAATTTCTTGCCGCCCGCACCGGGGAGGCATTGGAGGAGAGGCTGCGTGACAGTGATACGTTCTGGCAGCAGATGAAAAGTCTGCATGAGGCATCAAAAGCATTTTCAAAGGATTCAGGCATGTCAAAGAAATGCTGGAAACTATATGACAGGCTGGAAGATGAATGGACAAAGTATAATATCCGGTATGGGGAGGATCGTGTTTTGAAAAAGGAGGATATGGCATTACTGATAGAGGTGGAGGATGAACTGCATAACATGGATCAGGTATTGGAACAGCTTGCCGGACACGGGCATGCAAGCGGGGAGTTTATCAAGCTGGATAATGTGTTTGATGTGATTTATCGCAATTCCCATGCAGTTTATTCAGAAAATCCGGAGGAAGGGCAGGCATTATTTTTTCAGATTCTAATGAGCAGGGATTTAACCCCAGAGCAGCGGGCGGATATCCTGATGAATGGGACGGTTCAGATGTAGGGATATGGTATTTGGCAAAATAAAATGCAGATAAATATGTATAACCGAAACATTAGCTGAGGAGTGATTTTGTAAAAGAAATTACTCCTTAGCTAATGTTTGTTTTTCATGATGGTAAAGCAATTTCTTCCTGTATCATGTTCAAAAATAAGGTGGCAGGTTTGGTAAATACCTGATATTTTTTCCACACGATATCAAGCCCTACTGTAATCTGTGGTTCCAGAGGACGGAAACATAGAGGGCTGTTCTCGTATTCTGCTATGATATTGTCAAGGCATAAGGCGCAGCCGACATTTTCTTCCACCATAAGGGAGGCGTTGTAAAGGAGATTATAGGTGGTGACAATGTGAAGGGATTCGTACTGTTTGCCCAGCCAGCCGGATAGTTCATTGTGCGCAAGGGACTGGCGGGAGGCAATCAGCGGGAGACCGTGCAAATCCTCTGGTTTGATTCCCTGTTTTTTGGCAAGGGGATGGTCACGGCGCATGAGCAGTCCCCATCTGTCCCGTGTTGGCAGTTTGATAAAATCGTACTTTTTAATATCGGCAGGTTCGATTAAAACGCCAAAGTCTAATAAGCCTTGATCCAGACGTTCTGTCACATCATCCGCATTGCCGCTGAATAAATGGTAGGAAATATCAGGATGTTTTCTTTGTATTTTTTCTGCGACTTTTGCAATCAGGCGTATGCCCTCCGTTTCACCACCGCCAATATAGATTTCACCACTGATATTCTCACCGGAGGAAGTGATTTCGGATTTGGTTTTTTCAATCAATGCCACCATTTCTTCCGCACGTTTCCGTAAAATCATTCCTTCTTCCGTAAGGGTAACCTTACGGTTGCCACGGATCAGGAGCTGTTTGCCGAGTTCTTCCTCCAGTTCTTTTAGTTGTCTTGATAAAGGCGGCTGGGTCATATTGAGTGATTCGGCTGCCTTTGTTATGCTGGCTTCTCTGGCAACAGCAAGAAAATATTGTAATACCCGTATATCCATAACAACCTCCTATTCGTACATTTTTTATAATAAAGTACAGGTAGATAAAAACAAATTCTTTCTTGAACTCAGTATAGCATTTTCTGTAATACCTTTCAAGTATGGCAAGGTATTTAATATATGTATTTGATATTTAATGTGGTGCTTGATAGACTGTTAGTAAGCAGAGCAGGAGATGATAACTTGTGGCTTGTGACAAAGTAATAAAAGAAAGTATTTGTAAGAAAGGTTGTGGCATTATGAGAAGAACAGGAAAAAAGATTGTGGCATTTTTGGTTTGTTTCGTATTGTTTATGGGGGCAGCGGTAAATGGATACTCTTTCTCTGCAGAGGCGGCGACAAAGAAAGAGGAAAAACAGTTGACAAAGCAATCAAAGAAGAAAAAAGTATTGGTCGTATATTATTCCCGGACAGGAACGACAAAGACAGTAGCAAAGAAAATCAAGAAAATGACAGGCGGAACGATGTTTCGAATTCAGACCAAAAAGAAATACCCATCAAACTATGACAAGATGCTGAATACAGCACAGAAAGAGCAGAATGAAAATGCAAGGCCGGCATTGAAAAGGAAAGTGAAATCCATGAAAAAATACGACATAATTCTAATCGGTTTTGCTGGTGGTATAATAGGACTAAATTAAGAGAAACCCAATAAAATCAAGGGTTTGCACTGATTTAGTCCTATTATTTTAAGCCCATTTTAGGTCAAGATTAGGACAGCGCTGATCAAAATCGAAAACCTACATTACGAAAGTCAGATAATGGTCGATTACTGATACGGTCATTCTATGGCTTTAAGGAAATGCGAGGTGAAACAAAATAACAAAGATTTAGGTAGGACTAAATTAGCTCTCTAAACGGATATTCCGTTTGTGCAACGCTAATCTGGTCCTACCTTTTGTTTTGAGAAGGAGGATTTACAGATGGGCTTTACAAAAAGGGAGCTGATTCAGTTCTTAGACGGACTGGTGGAGTTAGCCAGTGAGGAAAACAAGGTAAAAGCAGTATTGGCAAAAGAAAAGTTCCTAAGTGACTTTGAAAAGACTTACGGATATGAAAAGGAGGTAATCACAGAAGTTTCAAAGCTGCCGCCACACTATATAGCAGCAATGCCGGATTCAGTGCAGGAAGAAATCAGGCAGAAAGTAATAGCAGCACTGACGGAACACGGCGAATGTACTCCTGAAAATGTTGACCGTGCCATGAGTTCCAAAATCTATGACTTAGAGGATTTGATTGACATTCGTGAGTATGTCGAGCGCATGGAAGCGGAACAGAAGAAGAAAGCGGAGCAGAAGAGGAGGGGCGGCAGATGATAGCGGCAGGATTTATAGTAGCATTTATGTTTGTACTTGCGCTTTCAAAATCAGCAGGGTTGGCAGACAGGAAGATGGAGGAGATAAACATGCTTTCCGCCGCAAGAGAGGCGGGTGGCGTGGATGGGAATTAACATAAGAGTGCAGGACGCTCCAAAACAAAGCGGAATTATTGCAGCACAAGTAAAACTGGAAAAAGATCTGAGAAGCTGTATGCGCTGCCAGTTCTTTTATGGAAATAACAGCCAGTGTCTCGCCAAGAAGTGTGTCAAGGAAGAAAGCAAGCCTGAAATCACGGAGCAGGACAAGGAAGATATGTGTTTTGGATGTCCGTACAGACAATCAGAAAAGTATTGTTTTCCCTGCATGAGAAAGATTTTAAGGAGAGATAAAGCAACATGAAA
>CAOXUF010000057.1:6354-10667 GCA_948560485.1 uncultured Eubacterium sp. | reverse complement strand
CTCCCCCACTTATTTCAAGTTTTCTGCTTCCATCACTTAAAAGATATGTTGTAGAATTTGTTGTTCTCAAATCCTTTAGTTCTTTTACAACGCTTATATCTTTTTCACTATCTTTTTTTTCAATTATTTCTTTACTTTCTTCTTTATTCCCAATGAATTGTTTAAAAGTATTCTCATGTTGTGCATATACGTTTACTCCTAAACTCGTAACCACCATCGACCAAATCATAAACAATGCTATTATTTTATTTATTTTTTGTATATTCATTCTTCCTCCGTAT
This sequence comes from uncultured Eubacterium sp., assembly GCA_948560485.1. Next base: position 10,386 of record CAOXUF010000057.1, on the reverse strand, counting down.
TTTCATTATTATATTTCTTTTGACCTGTTCTACTTTTATTACAAATTATTTAACTATAATCTTACACCTTGCCTTTTTATTTCCATCTTTCGTTATCACTGTAATTGTACATTTTCCTTTTTTTCTTGCTTTAACAATCCCCTTCTTAGAAACTGTTGCTACTTTTGGATTAGAACTTTTCCATCTTACAACTTTATTTGTAGCACTTTTGGGAGTAATTATATAACGCAACTGCCGTTTTTTCTTTTTTTTAAGCGTTATTTTTTTCTTATTAATTTTAATTTTCTTTACCGAACAATACGGTTTTTTCCGATAATATGTATATCTACTCCAACTTTTCTTATATTTTTTCGGATAATAAATTATAAGTTCTTTGTGAGTATCATTAAAAACAGGTTCAAAAACAGCCGGATTTTGTTCCCATGTATTACCTGGAAAAAATTTTGGTTTTTTTCCCATAAACTTAACTACTTTAAGTTTTTTACAATGATAAAACGCATTACTTCCTATTGATGTAACACTTTTAGGAATCACTACCCTCTTCAGACTCGTGCAGTATTCAAAAGCATCGCACGAAATTTTTGTAACACTGTTTGGAATGCTTATATCTGTCAAGCTGCTACATCCCATAAATGCACAGGTGGAAATTTCCGTAACACTATTTGGAATGGTTATTCTAGTTAATTGTGCACAATCTCTAAATACATTTGCTCCTATTAATGCCACACTGTTTGGAATAGTTATGTCTTTTAAACTTTTACATCCTTTAAACGCACAGGTGGAAATTTCCATAACACCCTTAGGAATGCTTACTCTTGTTAATTGTACACAATTTGTAAATGCAAAATAGCCTATTTTTTTGACACCGTTCGGAATTACAAAACGACTGCCATTTTTTCCTTGTGGATATAACAATAATTCCAGCTTATCTTTCGTATATAAAACGCCATTCTCACTACTGTAATTCTTATTATTACTGTCCACATTTATACTTTCTAATTTGTGCCAGTTTTCAGACTTATGAAATCCTGAAAACCAGTAAATGCTAATATCTTCAATACTGTTCGGTATTGTGATACTTGTTATCGGTTTATTAAAGTATTGCCAATCACCAATTGCGGTAACTCTTGTTCCTTCAATCTCTGATGGAATCGTTACATTTGTTTCTTCACCCACATAACCAATAATTACAATATTTCCATTGCTCAACCAATTATACTTCCATCCATCTTCTGTTTGAGATTCATAGCCAACTGCTGAAATAGCCGGGAATAGAGATATAACCATCACTACCACTAACAACCTGCAAACTAACTTTTTACCATAAACTTTCATTTTCATTCTCCCTCCTGCACTTTAATAAACAATTGAAATCTATACAAAATCCTCAGACAATATTCTGAATGCAAATATAAAATAATACTTTAATAAATATTCCCTGTTTCTTCTGGCAATAGATTAGGTTACTTATAGTATTTAATTTTTAGTCTGTTTTCTTTTTCCTAATTATACCAATTAATTTTATAAACTACAATGAAAACATGGAATTCCCCTATCTCGGTATACTCTCCCTCAGACACAGCGCTCCCCATCCTGCCAGTTCACTTGGATATTCATTGATTCCCGCTAAGTGCCTCGCTCCTCTTATCATATATGCCTTGACCTTTTCTCCATATAAAAAAGCATCATTTCCTCTCACAATTCCCCACTCCATCATCAAAGCCGCACTGCCTGACACAAAGGGAGTTGCCATAGATGTGCCGCTTCTGATGGTTGTACCGCCTGTATTTGATGCGGATACAATATTCACTCCCGGTGCAACAATATCCGGCTTTATCTGATTGTCCTCTCTTGTGAAACCTCTGCCCGAAAATGATGCAATAGAATCATTGTTCCCATTATACGCCCCAACGGTTATTGCTTTTCTCGTTCCTGCCGGAACAGTCAACGTTATAAAAGGATCCGGTGTAAGAAATCTTGTATTTTCGTTAATAGAACCACTCGTCGGAAGCCATAAATCATACCTGCCATTTACAGTTCTCTCAGGGATGATACTGATGTTCCATATCCCGCTTTTTACATATCTGTTCTGTGGAATCAGACTAATATATACTTCCTGATATTTACTATACGGTTTCGGTGTTCCGTACAAAAGTTTCACCGTTGTTCCATCCAATTCATATGTAAATATATACCCATCTCTATTAATTACCGGCGTATAATCGCCAGAAGGGGCAGTTATCTGAACTCCCCATTCATCTACATAATTTTTCCATAACTGTATGCCAAAAGCCCCCTGATATTCGGACACCTGCAGTTCAATATCTTTCCTTTCTTCTAAAGATCTGTCTGATGTATTTCCGCGATTCACATTGATATATCCTCCCGCATGTCCTGCACTATCTCCCTCATTTCCCGAACCAATTGCCATTACCATTCTGTTTGCATCAATTACTGAATCAAAATAAGTGGATAAAAGAGAGGTTCCGTCATGAGAACCATAAGTATTACCAAAACTGATATTCACGACAAAAGGCATTCCATATTCATTTGCCTGTTTCACAATAAAATCCACAGCTTCCATAAGTTGTGTCGTTTTAGGAAAAGAATTCTCGGCAGGCTCTGCCATTTTCACAATAATCAGTTTACTCTTTGTGGCAATTCCTAAATTTTGGTTTTTGTTCTCCGCATAATTTCCCGCTGCGATTCCTGCTACATGAGTGCCATGACCAGATATATCTCTGGAATTAACAATCGCATAGGGATTATCACTGAGCAGTGCCTCATTAATCTGTGCTTCATCAAAGACAGTGTCTGTTACCTGATCCCATAACTTTAGAATCCTTGTCGTTCCATCAGCATATCGAAAAGCCTGATTCGTGTAATCTATACCACTGTCAGCCACACCAATAATTACTCCCTCACCAAACAATCCATTCGCACCGCCTATGATAGAACCGGGTACCTGCACTTCATTGACACAGGAGATTCGTTTGCCCTGAATCACACTAAATTCCAGACTTTTTGGCTTTTCTACAAAGATAATCTCCTCCAAATCAGACACCGTATCCACCAACAATTCCGGTACATTCAAAACAGCATATCCTCCGGTCAGTTCTTTGACTGTTGCACCTAATTCTCTTACCCTGTCCAGATTTCCCTGATACTTAACAATTAAATCCCAGGAATTGGAAGATTCATTAAAACCTACCGATAACTCCTGGGATTTATTTAACTGCTCCGGTGTCAACTCCAAAGCCATATTTAATTGATTGTCCTGTTTTTCATTCATATTTATACCTGCGTAACTTCTTTATTAGTAAATATGCAGGTATCACAAAAAATATACTACCTAAGAAAGCCATTTACAATCTGCTCTTCTGCCTCTTCTTCCGTAAGCCCTAGCGTCTGCAGTTTAATCAACTGTTCCCCTGCGATCTTTCCAATAGCCGCCTCATGAATCAATGAAGCCTCCAGATTATTCGCAGTAATTTCCGGAATTGCACTAATCTTTGCATTGTCCATAATAATCGCATCACACTCAGAATGTCCGCTGCATTTTGCATTTCCATTAATTACAGAATAAAATATCTGTTTTGAATTGTCTTTTGCCACAGAACGTGAAATGACATTTGCACTGGAGCCATCTCCATTCATATCCACGTCAAATCTCGTTGTAGCCATCTGATTTCCATGTGTCATCAGACGTTCTGTAATCACAATCTTTGCATCCTTCTCTAACGTACCTCTGGTAACTCTGTCCGTAGAATCAACACCTTTTATCTGGACAGTTTCCATTTCCATAAAACCACCCTCTTCGATATTAACAACCGTAGTAGGATTCATGACATTTTCGCCATTACCGTCACCTTTTCCATAATGTTTCTCCACATATTTTACTCTGGCATTTTTTCCAATATAAAACGTATGAATACCATCATGACGAGAGCGTTTGTCTCCACTGTTATGAATACCGCAGCCGGCTACAATCAGCACATCTGCGCCCTCCCCTATATGGAAATCATTATATAC
>CAOXUF010000057.1:6044-6344 GCA_948560485.1 uncultured Eubacterium sp. | reverse complement strand
TATATACACATTCTTCCAGCCCTGTTTTACTAATCACTACCGGAATATGCACACTCTCATTCTTTGTTCCCGGTTTTACGTAAATATCAATTCCATCCTTGTCATCTTTTGTGACAATATCTATATTTTCAGTTGTATTTCTACTATCTTTTTCGCTATTTGCCCTGATATTATAAGCACCTGCCGGAATCTCATGCAGACCTGTCAGCTGCTCAAATAGTTCCATCTGTATTCTGTCCATGACTCCTCCTTATGCCTTTAATTTTTCACAAACACCACTCTGATTTGTTCCCAGCACCA
>CAOXUF010000057.1:3317-6034 GCA_948560485.1 uncultured Eubacterium sp. | reverse complement strand
GCATAATCTCATCTTTACTGCCATGGGCTTTTCTTTTACCATCTGCCAGCAGAATAATCTCATCTGCAATATCCAGTATTCTTTCCTGATGTGAAATAATCAGGATAGAATTATTATTATTTTCCTGCATTTTTTCAAATACCTTAATCAGGCTGTTAAAACTCCATAAGTCAATCCCTGCTTCCGGCTCATCAAATACAGAAAGTTCTGAACTTCTTGCAATGATGGTAGCAATTTCAATTCTTTTCAACTCACCACCCGAAAGGCTGCCATCCACCTCACGGTTAATATAATCTCTTGCACAAAGTCCAACCTCAGACAAGTATTCACATGCCTCACTGATTGTCAGCTGTTTTCCTGATGCCATTCGAAGTAAATCAATTACTTTAATTCCCTTAAACCGGACCGGCTGCTGAAACGCAAAACTGATACCCAGTTTTGCCCTGTCTGAAATTGACATATTCGTAATATCTGTACCATTATATATAATCTGACCGCCCGACGGCTGAAATATTCCAACAATTAATTTTGCAAGCGTTGACTTTCCACTGCCATTTGGCCCTGTAATTGCCACAAACTTACTCTCATCTATTTTTAAACTGACACCATTGATAATGTTCTTTGTCTGTCCATTATCGTCTGTCACGCTGAACTTAATGTCTCTTAATTCAAGCATATTCTAAAACTCCTTTTCCACCTTCACTGGTAACTTTTGCCAAAGCACCTTCAATTAAAGAAAACTGTGGTCCCTTATGTCCTATATCAGCATCAAATATAATTGGAACATCCAAATCGCCCAATATAGACATCACCGCTTCTTTATAAGGCTGTTCTATCCACGTATTATACATTAAAGGTCTTCCAAATACAAACCCCTTTGCATTTTTAAAATATCCCCGCTGTTTCATCTGCCACAAATGCGTAATCAAAACAACATCTTCCATATTAAAACTCTCTAGTGTCCAAATAATACCGTCATCAGCATATTTCTTTACGAACTGCTCTGTACCATCATACTTTGTGCCAAGAAGAAAAACAATAACATCCAGACAGCCGCCCAGAAGTCTTCCTGATATTTCTATTTTATCCTCTCCTCTGGCGTTTATCCATTTTACCTTCTCATCGCTACAATAGCCTTCATAGCCTGTAATATATTCATGACGCTCCGACTCGTAAAACTCATAAGATGATAGCATTTTCTTACTTCCATCTAACACACCCAGTGCATCTTCCACCGGTTTCTGCCATGGTTTCATCCCAAAATCTCCAATATGACAGCCATAAACTGCTGCCACGTCGCAGGTAGTTACAATAGGATATACAAGTCCGGTATTATCTGAAAATCCCTGAAACCACTTTGGATTTGCTTTTATTTTTTCAAAGTCAACATAGTCAAGCATCTCCATCAAGTAATCTCCACCTGCTGCAGAAATAATACATGTCACATCCTGATTTGACACCAGTTCATTCAACTGTCTGGCTCTCTCGATTCCTGTGCCGCTGCACCCTCTCCAGTCTGACTGAAATACATTGTCGCTGTATAACACATTATATCCTTTTTCTTTTAACTGTACTGTTGCATTTGCAACTCTTTTCTGCTTTAGCTCATTAGTGATACCGCCTGATGTCGCTGTAACACCGATGGTATCTCCTTTTCTTATAAACTTTGGAATAATCATATCTATCTCCTTCTCATTGGAACTACTCTCAGATATTCTTCTTGCAGAATTTTGATCCAGATCAAAATTCCGCTATCTAAATACGAATCTCATCTCCCAAATAAACCGAATAAATAATCATTTCAGATACCGTAGTACCCGTGATTTTTTTCAGTGCTAATTGATAGCACTCTAACTGCTTCGCATATTTTTCCTTTAGTTCCTCCATGTTGTCCACTCTGTCTGTCTTATAGTCCATAATAACATATTTACCATCTTCCAAAAAACAGACATCAATAATCCCCTGAATAATCATCGTCTCTTCAGAATCTGATTTTTTGATTTGTTTCGCAGGAACCCCCAGCAGGAACTGACGCTCTCTAAACAGTTCATCCCTTCCATATGCTTCCTTCATTCTTGCAAAAACATCGGACTTTGTAAATTTTACAATATCTGCTATTTGAATGCAATCCGCCTGCGTCTGTGATAATTTCTTTGTCTCCACGAGTCTCTCAATCATCTCCGAAACAACATCTTCTGTATAGTCTGCACATTCCATATCAAGCAGTTCAAATACTCTGTGGTACGCTGTTCCTCTCTCTGCCCCCAAAAGAGGCTGTTCCTCTTTATCATTTTCCTTCATAAATTTTGGAACAATAAGTTCTCGGTCAAATTTCTCATATCCAATATCATATGGATGCTCTGCCTCTTCATCCTCCATGCTCTCTTTTTTCAATTCCGTAACACTCGCTTTTGCGCATAAGAGAATATCTTCTATATATGGATATTTGTATTCAAAATTTGACACAATCGTGTCATAAATATCCTTTGGAACCTCTGCATTCTCCCACTGTTCCATCGCCATTCGTTTTAACTCATCTACAGCAACATTACCTGCCCGCTCTATCTCAATATCATCCTCTGCCACCTGAATACATCTCACAATCTGATTTTCCCTTTGATAAATCAGATTCATCCATTGAAACAGTGTAGAATTGCTCATTAACTCACGATACGTAACAACTTCACTGGTGTTTGTATGTATGCTCTCGCATTTCT
>CAOXUF010000057.1:0-3307 GCA_948560485.1 uncultured Eubacterium sp. | reverse complement strand
TACTTATCAATATCCTGACCGACTTTGCCTGTAATATAAAGTTTTTCCTTTGCTCTGGTAAGTGCTACATAAAGTAATCTTAAGTACTCTGCACGGTCTTCTTCACTATTTTTATTTTTAATATACTGCCGGTACATCGGTGTAACTGAAACCTTAACTTCCGGATAAATGGCATCTAAACCAATCTGTCCATCATCCGATAAATTTACCGCATCTTTGTCTGACATAAATGTACTGTTCGTATCACATAAAAACACAATCGGATACTGAAGTCCTTTACTTTTATGTATCGTAGATATGCGGACAATATTGTCGTTCTCATTGACAACAGATGCCTCTCCCTCGTCTTTATCCAATTCCTTAATTTTTTCGATATAGCGCACAAAATTAAACAGTCCTCTGTAACTGGACTTTTCATAATTCATCGCTTTTTCTTTTAAATTCTCAATATTCAAAAATCTACGCTTTCCATTGGTTAATGATGATACATAATAACCAAAACCTGTACGCTCCAATATCTCATTAATCATATCATAAACGGAATTTTTATAATCTGAATTTCTGAAATACTCTAACATCTCAAGAAAAGATTTTACTTTGAAAACAAGTTCTTTATTTTCCCCATTCTCTGCATAAGCACATACATTGTCATAAAAGGAAATATAACTGTTCTCTGACTTTATCTGAGCAAGTTCATCATCATCAAACCCAAACATGGCACTGGACATAACACCTGCTAATGGAATATCCTGTCTTGGATTATCAATAATATTCAACATATCCATAATTGTCTTAATCTCAAGCGAATCAAAATACCCGCTTTTTGATTCTGCATATGCCGGAATCCCTGCATTACTCAATGCTTCTAAATAAATATTTGCATTGTTCTTAATTCCACGCATCAATATGACAATATCCTGAAACCTTGCAGGTCTCATGGTCTTATCTCTTCCTTCAACCTTGATGCCATTGACCGGGTCTGTAATTTCTTTGATCTTTGATGCAATAAAAGCAGCCTCTATTTCTTTTTTATCTGTACCGATAGCAATAAATTCTGTTCTGTTATCCTGCCCCTTTGGCAGTTCTGTATAATCTGCACCAAGACTTAACCCATTTCCGTCTCTATAATCAATCCCACCCAATTCTTTAGACATCATATGCTCAAACAGAAAATTAACACTGTCAATGACTTCTTTTCTGCTTCTGAAATTCTGATCTAATATAATTTTGCAGTTGTCTGCTTCAAGGTTTTCCTCATAAGTATCAAACTTATCTAAAAACAGTTTCGGCTTTGCATTTCTGAAACGATAGATACTCTGCTTTACATCACCTACCATAAACATATTTCCCATTCCCTGTCCGTCTGCCACGCTCGTCAGAATCGCTTCCTGCACAAAGTTACTGTCCTGATACTCATCAATCATAATCTCTTTATAAAATTTTGCCATCTGTCTGGCTACTTTGGTCGGATGAGGATTTCCCTCCTCATCAATATCATTTAATATATTTAATGCCATATGGGCAATATCATCAAAGTCAGCAATATGCTTGTCTTTTTTCTCCTGCGCAAAACGCTCCATTAATTGAAGCGTTATCTCTGCTAAAATCTTTACTGAATCTTTGCAGTTCATTAGATTTTGATACATGTCTTCTACAGGCTCTGCAAAAAATGTTTCTGCCAATGCTTTGATATTATCACGAACGGATGTAATCAGTTCTTTTGCACCCTGCCTTATCTCCGGTGTACCTTTTCGCTTTCTAGACATTGCCGGAAGACTGCAATGATTGATTTCTTTATGTAATGCTTTATAATCTTCACACGCTAACATCAATTCTACCACAGATGAATACTCCTCTGCATTGTCCACCAGATCGATAACATCACTGTCTTCTTTTGCTATGTTTACCGCACGCTCTAACCATTCTCTACATTCTCTTAACTGTGCATGGCAACTCTCGTACACCTCTGTAAACACTTTCCCCTGAAACATCTCTTCTTCACTACAGAAATCATAACTTTTCACGAGATTTTCCACCCATTTTTTCGGAGAAACCTCTCCTTTTGCTTTTTTATAAATGCTGTCTATCAGTCGAAAGATATTATCATAAACTTTTCCGCCAGAATATTTTTTTGCCAATGTCACAAAATCTTTCGATTCTGATAGATAATATTCCTCGAGCAATTCTTCCAAAATATCATTTTTCAGCAAATCAATTTCTGTTTCGTCCGCCAAACGATAACCCGGGTCCAAATCAATTTTGTCAAAGTTTTCTTTTACGACCTTTGCACAGAAACTGTCAATCGTAGTGATCGTTGCATTATTTAACAATGCCAGTTGATTTTCAATATTATCACTGTTTTCTTCTCTCTGCAGTTCCTCTAACCGCTCTCTCAACCGCTCTTTCATTTCAGACGCCGCAGCTCTGGTAAACGTAACGACTAACAATTCATCTACATTGACATTACTTTTTTCATCAGTAATCAGCCCGATAATACGCTCAACTAAAACAGCGGTCTTTCCGGAACCCGCTGCGGCAGAAACTAATATATTTCGATTTCTTGTATTGATAACATCTAACTGTTTACTGGTCCAATTCATGTTCTTTCTCCATCAACTCTCCAATATTTTTATAAGTTACTTTCTCTAGTTTCCGATATTTGTCTCCCAACGATTTGTCGAACCGACAGATTCCATTATATCCACAGTATCTGCAGGCATCTTCCGTAGGATTTAAATGAATATTCCCGGCAAATAACTGCTCTTTCATTCTATCTGCCTTATCTGAGACATACTCTATCAGTTTTTTGTAAATTTCCTGCTCTAATGCGTGACTGTTAGAATCCGGTTCCCCGTCTTTCTTTTTTTTCAATTTTACTATTTGGGAACTGCTGCCCTCTTCAAAAACTTTGTCCACTGCGGTTACTACAGAATCATCCGTATTCACAATTCCCGACATCTGGAATTCCGGCAGCTGTTTTTCAAATACAAGCTGATTCAGAATCTCTTCGTCCGTTCTTTCATCTGCAGGATGCGTCTCTCTGTAATCTTTTATCGTATGATTCATATTCTGCATCGAAACAAACGGGTCTTTAATGTTAAAATACAATCCCGCCGCAGGCACTACTTCCTTTTTGCTGCGTTTTTTCTCATAATTCATCGCATCATTTAAATAAACAAGCAACTGCATCTGAATCCCGTGATATGCTTTCGTAATATCAAAAGTCACTTTTCCAGATTTATAATCAATAACCTTTACATATAATTTGTCGTCCGTCTCATAGGTATCAATTCTGTCCACCACACCA
>CAOXUF010000056.1 GCA_948560485.1 uncultured Eubacterium sp. | reverse complement strand
AGTATCTTCATAATTGCCCGCTATACCATTGCTGTTGTTTTCTTCACTATCATCTTTTGCTCCACTCGTTTCAACGTTGTCATTACTGCCACCATCTTTAATCGTATGTACATCTGGTGTATTTGATTGATCGTTTTCCTTTCCCGAACATCCCACCATACTTATGCACAATACCATGCATAAACATAAAACTCCTGCTGTTTTTAACATCTTTTTTTTCATCTTCTATACCTCTTTTCTTTTATTTGGCTTTTTTTCGCCTGTTTAAAGAATAGCATCCAACTATCCTAAAAATCTTCTATTTCACCATCGAATATTAAGACTTTTTTAGAAGATTTTTAGGATTTTTTTTGCTATACTTAGTACATATATCAAATAGATTGGAGATCAATATGAAAATTTTATTATTAGAAGATGACAAATACCTTTGCGATAATATGAAACAACAGCTTACAAAAGAAGGATACATTGTTGATGCCTGCAATGACGGAGAAGAAGGTCTCTTACTTGCATTAGATAGAAACAACGGTTATGATCTAGCTGTTATTGACCGTATGCTCCCGGTTATAGACGGTCTGGCTATTATAAAAGCAATGCGAAATAAAAAAATGCAAATTCCCATCATCATAATAACCGGGATGTCAGAATTGCAGGATAAAATTGAAGGCTTAGACAACGGTGCCGATGATTATCTTACAAAGCCTTTCCATATCAGTGAATTATCTGCACGAATCAGAGCATTAACCCGCAGACCAGCTATTCTTGCCGAACAAAGCTGCATTTCTTACCATGATCTTTCCCTTGACATTTCAAAAAGGCAGCTTGTATGTAAAAACAATCATTTGGTACTGACACCGACAGAATTTCATTTAATGGATATCTTTCTTGAAAAACCAGAGATTTTGCTTACAAGAGAACAGCTTGTACAAAAAGTTTGGGAGACAGATGCATCCGTGGAATCCAAAAATTTAGATAATTATATCTATTTTTTACGCAAAAGAATCCGCACCGTCGAGAGTGAATGTGTCTTGTCCTCTGTTTATGGTTCTGGATTTATATTGGAGGTAAAACATGATACAAAGGCTTAAACGGAATCTTTATTTTTTACTTATCGGTTCACTCATGTTCATCTTTTCTATCGTATTTTGTCTGATGATTCATGAGAACATAAAGGCTAAGAGGAAATCAGAGTTGGCTTATTTTAATAGAATGGCAACTACCCTTGTACTTCAATTAGAACATGAATCTGATTATCAAACATGTTTAAACCTTTATGAAGAACAAAGGGATATGTATTTTCAGATTTTATCGAATACAGGACATTCTCTCTACCAAAGTGAATATTTAAAAAACAATACTGATATTATTGATACTTTTCTGACCACATTACTTGACACAGAAGGAGATTTTACCTTTAGTTCTTCTAGTTTGAGGGACTATTATTATAGCAGGCAAAGCGGTGTTTATACAATCAAAGCGATAAATGGAAAAAATTATTATTGTGTAAACTGCCTGATTATTACAGACCGTGACAACATATATACTGTTGCAGCAATTAAAGAGTGTTCCAACTTTGTTACTATAATAAAACCAGAACTTGGATATTATTTTTGTATATGGTGTGGCGTCTTTGCTTGCGTTTTTTGCCTTTCCAAAATACTTATTGAAAAAGCTGTAAAACCCACCGAACAAGCCATGCAAAGTCAGAAAGACTTTATTGCTGCTGTTTCGCATGAATGTAAAGCTCCATTGGCAGCAATTCTTTCCTCTGCTGAAATGATTGAATCTGTACCGAATATTCCAGATACCATTAAAAATCATATACAAATGATTGATTCAGAGGTATCACGAATGTCCCGGCTTATTGGGGATCTGCTCCTGCTCTCATCTATTGATGCCGGAAACTGGTCTTTTCACATGGAAGAAATCAATATTGATACATTATTGATAAACCTATATACAAAATTTGAACAGATTTGTAGAAAAAAGAATATACTGTTACAACTTAATATACCGGATGAGTGCTTTCCACCACTTTATTCTGATGCAGACCGATTAAACCAGATTATCAGTATCTTTCTTGATAACGCTGTTTCATATTCTCCGTCTGAATCCGAAATTTCATTAAACGCATCAGTAGAAAGAAATGAATTGGTAATTACAATTATTGATCATGGGATTGGCATCAGCAACAAGGATAAGCCTTTTATATTTAACCGTTTCTATCAATGTGACAAGTCCCGTACCCAAAGAGAACATTTTGGACTCGGACTTAGTATTGCAAATGAATTAGTCAATAAACTAGAGGGGAAAATTCAGCTATTTGATACTGCTGGAGGGGGCTGTACGTTTAAAATTTCTCTACCACTTACAAAATAACTCTTGTTGACGAAAATTAGAGCGGCTGCTACATCTATACATTCATTGTAATTTCTATTACTCCATATGTAACATTGCCTGAATATAACAGCACTCATATTAACTTTACCAGACACACATATAGGGAAACTGTCTTTTCAAACAGTTTCCCTTATTATGTATAGATGATATACTTTATCGTGGCACATAGAATGTAACATCATCGGTTTTACTGTTATATACATAATATACAGCATCCTTTGGTACATTTGAATGATGCGAATACTTAATTGTCGATCCATCAATCAGCGTTACAATGGCAACATGGCTCTTCGTGTTATAATACATAATACTCCCCTCTGTTGCTGCACTACTAGAGGGAACCGATCTAAAATATCCTTTTCCCGTAAGATATGGAACAACACCGCCATTGTTGTAATATCCTGTACGAATCCAATTTGTGGAACCCTGATACCAATTCCCAGCTCTATCCTGTGGAATCCCGCCTGCATTGATACATTTGGATACAAAATTTGCACAATCACTTCCATTGTTATTTGCTGCGCTGTATTCTGGTATATCTTTAGCATGAGCCACTGCATAAGCCACTGCTCTCGATGCATCATATAAACTGTTGCTCGATTCGGCTGCCGCACTGATCAACACCTCATTAATATAATTTCTACCATCCTCATTATCTCCAATTTCAGTGTACTGTTCATCCTCCAAAACTTCAGACAAAATAACTTCTTCATCTGTTATATCCATTCTGTGATACATATCAAATCTGAAATCACTTTCTGAATCCAATACCATCATGGTCGGAACATATACACGATATAAGAAGCCTGTTAATACTGGCAGATTATAATAGGGCATAATCTTTTGTAGATACGCATCATACTCCTGCTGAGCAATTTCCTTTTCTTCTGCGCCTGCAATCTCATCTAACGCTGCTTTCATTCCCATCATATATGGGCTGTCCTCTGGATTCCGGATCAATGTCATGTCCACCAAGACATCTACATCCACATATAATGCATCACCCTTTTCTGTTTGGTTATGAACTGTTATGTCATAATTATCAAATGCATACACTCCTTCATAATTTTCCTCAATGTTTTCTACAACCGCTTTGCAGATAGCATCAACCTGTTCCTCACCAAGAAAACTGGTTTCATTTGTTACAGCAACCTCCTGTGCAGCATTGACTGGCATACCCGGCATCATCAAGGATAATATAACCGCACCTACTACAGCAAACGACATTACTTTTCTTTTTACTTTTGCTAATTGCATTTCTTTTCCTCCTTTTTTTGATATATTAGCAACTTTGGAGTGTTGACCACTCCTCCAATAAAAATATAATATTTATTCATACTTTTTAAACTAAATGTTGAAAAAACGACTCTGTATGTCATTTTTCCTATCTATTTTCCAATTTCTTTAAACTCGTTTACATTTATGAAGCATACAGTGATGACAAAACTTTTTCAAAAAAATACTGCCATATATGTAATCTTTATCACATATATGGCAGTATTTTCTTTCTTATGCAACTTTCTTATTTGGAAAACTTTTTCATTCCTGTCGGCTGCTTGGGCTGATGCAGACAGTACATACATCTGCTGTCGGCTGCTGCTTTCACAGAATTACGTGCTACTTTCTCCAAAATTGTAGCTGTAATATTTTTCTTTCCATTGCCTGACATATAATACACCTCCAATTTCATTTTTTCAATAAAAGTATACCTTATTCTACAGCTTATTCCGTTTAAATGTTGAAATTCCGATACAGCTTGTAATTTTTCCCTTAGAAAGTGTCCATACCGATATTATATCTATATTTTTACTCATATATGCGTATTTGTCTATTCACTCATGTTGTTGGAATATTTCTACTTCATGTGTAAAAATAATAATAGAAAGGAAGTTGTACATATGGTAAACAATCGTATTCGTGAACTACGCAAGAGCCAGAACATGTCACAAGAAGCCCTTGCGGAAGTAATTCACACTACTCAACAGGCAGTAAGCAGAATGGAAAATCACGCTTATGATATTCCTTCTGAATCGCTCATTAAAATGGCAGGCTTCTTTGAGGTTACTACCGACTACATACTTGGAATTTCTGATGTAAAACGTGATTACAACGGACAGTACCGCATGAATCAGGAAATGGATAGGTGCTACGATATTGTCCGCCGCTATCAGAAATTATCCGAAATTAACCAAAAGACACTCCGCTGCATACTTGAGCGCTTAGAGCAGGCGCAAAAGGAAAGCGAGGACGCATCTGCAAAGGAAGTGGATAAAAATGCTGAGGATAGCAATATGTGATGATGATTCAAAATTTACCGGGGAAATTGAAGCTCTGGTATTTCAGGAAAGCCAGAAGTTGGGTATCCGTGTAGAAACCGAAGTATTTTCTGACGGTAAAACCCTTTTAAAAAGCATTCAGGACGGCGAGCATTATCAACTTATATTCATTGACATCGAAATGAAGCAGGTAGACGGAATAACGGCTGCAAGGCACATCCGTGAGATAGACCGGACGGTACTGCTGATTTATGTATCAGGTTATGACAAATATTTAAAGGAACTGTTTGAAGTGGAACCGTTCCGCTTTCTATCAAAACCTTTAAATCCTGTCCAGTTCGCCCGCTATTTTAAGGAATCCTGTAAGCGCATCAATGAGACGGAAGTATTCTATCAATTTACATTCAACAAGGAAATACGGAAAGTGTCTGTAAGAGACATCGTTTATTTTGAAAGCAACAACAGAATCGTCTATATCCACCTGAAAGACGGCACTGATGAACACTTTTATGGAAAGCTCAATAATGTAGAAAAGGAACTGGCAGCAAGCAGGCAATATTTTCTGCGCATACACCAGTCCTTTTTGGTAAATTACGACTATGTTAAGAAGATGAACTTTTTCAATATTACTATCAGCTACATGGGGAAGGAAATGGAATTGAAAATCAGCGAGGATCGGCAAAAGGAAGTGCGCCAGCAGCTTTGTAAAATTGCAGGTGGAAAGGCGGTCATAGAAGAATGACTGAATATTTAACGATAATATCCGAACTGTTCCTGTCTCTGCTCCATCTCCTTATCATACGGAAATATATGAATGTATTTTGGGGACCAGAAATCAGGAATTTGAAGGGTTACATAGAGTGGGGCTTATATTATGTTTTTCTGCTCGTAGGCAATATCAATTCCGTGTTCCCACCCCATCTGTTATTGGTTGGGAACGTACTGCTGATATTTATGATCAGCTCGGCTACTCGTAAGAGAAGCCTTAAGCAGCGCTGCATATTTTCTTTATTGATATGCACAGTATGGATGTTAGTGGAAGTCATTGTCATGATGATACTAACATTTGTCGGTTTTGATTCCAGAACGCTTCAGGATGCCGGAAGTTTCATATCTAAAATATGTATGCTGCTGTTATCCGTCATCATAAGCCACTGCATCAAGGATAAGCACTATTCCGAAATTCCCCTGCTTTACTTTTTGAGCATTTTACTGATACCAGTCAGCAGCATTTATGTGATGCACCATATATTTCTTATTGCGGCTACCCATAGTGAGTATATGATATTCTCCGCCACAGCGAGTTTCCTGCTGCTTGTTGTAAACTATATTATCTTTGAGGTCTACGACTGGATCAGCCGAAACGCTGAACTGCGTGAACAAAACCGACTGTATGCGCAGCAACTGGAGCTTTGTAGCCAGCAGGCAGAAGAACGTGAAAGCCTCTATCTTGAAATCCGCAGAATCCGGCATGATTTGAAAAATCATCTTTCTGGGCTTCTTGGAATGGTTCAGACAGGGCAGATCAGTGATGCAGAGGAATACATACTGCGAATGTTAGATATTGGCGCCGGAAGTCTCCCGGAGGAAGTTTCCCGCAGCGGTAATATCGTTATAGATTCCTTAATCAATAATGCATATGCCGCAGCGCAAAAAGATAACATACAGTTTGATGTCAATGTTCTTGTACCCGCATCCCTTCCATTTGAAAGCGGGCATTTAGCTATAATTTTAGGAAACCTACTGGAAAATGCTCTGGAAGCCTGCCGGGATATTACAGACGGAAAAGGTTTTATATGCCTTGATATTTCTTATGCCAAAGACATTTTTCAGCTATGCATAAAAAACAACTATCAGGCAAAGCGGAAAAAAGATAATATCGGTCACTATCTAACCACCAAAAACGACAACATATATCACGGTCTTGGGCTTTCATCCATAAACCATGCTGTTGTAAATTATCATGGGCAAATGGATATAACGGACAATGACAATCTATTTCAGGTCATTGTGGTCATGTATGGTTCACATTCGGAGAAAGCCGGATAACAAATGATTGATTTCATATTTTTTAAGGAGCTGTCATGGAACATTTAGCAAAAAGATTAGCAGATTATATATGTGAAAAAGAAATTATTACCGAGGAAATGACGGAGATCTACAAGTACGGTTTCCAGTGCTTTTTAGAACTGTCTGTGAGTACCATATGCAGCATTATAATAGCCCTGTTTCTTGGTATGCTGCCTGAGTGCCTTTTCTTTTTCCTGCTTTTTATCCCCATGCGCTCCTACGGCGGCGGCTTGCACATGAAAACATATTTTGCCTGTTTTATAGGCTCCTGCCTGATACTCACAACTTCGCTGATGGCAGTAAAATATTTAACAGTTCCCATTCCGATCTCTTTTACACTGTATCTGTTTACTGCCATACTGATCCTGTTCATCGGTCCGGTTGACCATCCAAATCGGGAAGTAGATGCACAAGAAAACAGCACATTCATTAAGAGAACCTATTTTACGATGTTTATCAGCTTTTTATTGGCTCTATTTTTCATTTTTATGCAAAACACAAGATATATGCTACTTCAAACAATCGTATTTGTCTTTATCTCTGCTACTTCCCTCATCGGACGTCTGATATACAGACAGGCTTAGCTTTCTCTTTGCAATATAGCCTGTATTTTATCCTGCCAGCTTAGAATCTCCCGGTTATACTGCTCCCGCAGGCTGTCCGGCACTTCATCATCAAGCCTGCAAATATCATCATAATCTTTTCTTGGGAGCAGTTCTCTGTTTTCATAAAACCACTGCCAACGCCAGTTCCGAAGCAGACTTTCCGCCATAACCTCCGGCGAAGAAAATATTTCATCAACTATCATTGATAGGTTCTGCCCTTCCTCTTTGCCCAATAAACCGACCAGGGACACATAACCCACCTGATAGATATACGCAATATGGTAATCCTTTGATTTTTCGAGGACATCCGAAAAAATACTTATCAGTCCTTTATATTTATCCATCATACACTCTCCTTCGTCCAATGCAGGAAAACGTGCAAACCACATTTCCCGCAAATATGAATTTTAAAAACTTATTGAATTTATAGAAACAGTCTAACCACTGTGAAAACCTATATGCACATTTTTTGCACTCACATTTATAATAGCAAAAATATATTTCGGCAACATTATCTTCGCAGAAAAAGGCTTTATATTGCAGAAAAAGGTAAAAACTACAAGCTTTCTTCCACCTTTCGCACCCATTCCCTTACTTTTTCAATAAGTTCCTGTTTCCTTTCAAAATGCAGATAATGTCCACCCTCCAGTCGCAACACCTCACTCATATCCGTTTCTGTAATGACCTCCCTATGCAATGTTTCCCATGTTTCTAGTAGCTCGCAGTTTTCCCCTGAAACAAACTGTAATACCGGAACTGTTTCAGGGAATTTCATATCTCTTACAGACTCCAGACTACCTTCCATATGCTTTATTTCATTCATAATATCTTTGCTGTATGCGTAATCCATAGACAAAATGCGGAATACTTCCAGCTCCTTATCTGAATATGGATAAACAGTATCGGCATAAATAGCATTTTCGGGATGCCCGATAGAACGCAGTCTGGTAATGCCTAAAACATTTACTGCTTTCTGGAAATACGCTGATAATTTATTCAATGCTGCCATGCTGATCGGGAGCGGCTCTTCATCGGATTGTTTGGGAACAGACGGATCAATCCCTATAAAGCCCTTTACTTCCTGCGGATAGGCATTTGCCCAGTACAGGGAATACAGCCCGGAAAGCGAGTGAGGCATTAAATAATACTGATCACAGCCTAACCTTTGGGTACACTCATGCAGTTCTTCCACCACAACACTAATCTCACGTTCTGTTCCAACCCTGTCGGAAAGCCCATATCCAAACGGCTCTATGGTTATAACCCTGAAATCCTTTGACAATTCTTCCGCCAGCGGTAGAAATTCCAAAACAGGCGAGGACGATCCCCAACCGGGCAGCAATATGATTGTTGTTTCGTTGTCCTCTCCCTTTATATCCACCACCATATTATGCCCATTCACTTCAACAACCGTTCCATATGCAGCTTGTATTTTGGACTGCTCTGCCTGCTTGCAGATAAAATTCCAAATCATCAGTGCTGCAGCAGCTCCCAATAAAATCAAACCTGCCCATTTCATAATCTTCAATATCTTTTTTCTCATGTTCCTTTCCCCTTTCTTTTTCACAATATTTTTTGGTGTACAGTCAATCTCTGAAAATACCATTTTCTTGATCCTGTCATTGTTGGTTGTATTCCTGACTTCCCCGTTTTCTTCAATCAACTCCGAAGCATTATCAAGCATATCACTAATCCTAATCTGCATTGCTTCCATATCCCTCTTTAATCAGAAATTTTTTAAGCACCTCTCTTCCACGCCGCAGTCTGGTTTTTACCGTCTGGGGATTCATCTGAAGCTCCTGCGCAATCTCATTTACTTTTTTGTACTGGTAGTAATACGCCACAAAAATCTTCCAGTCTAACGGCTTCAACTGTTCTAAAATTCTTGCTATGATCCTCTGCTGTTCTCTTTGGACTATTAGCTGTTCCACGCTGTTATCAATTATCAGAATATCATCCATTAACTGTAAATTCTGCACTTTGGTATTTCTCAGCCAGTCCTTCGCCTTGTTCCTTGCGATAACTGCTATGTATGCCTTAATGCTGCTGTATTCTTCATAATTGATCCTTTCAACTGTATTCCACAGTGAGATAAACGTGTCTGCGACCACCTCCTCCACATCTTCTCTTGTTCCTTTTGAGCTTAATAGGTTTCTGACAATGGCAGTGATATAAGCGCTATACAAATCAATTATTTCTTCAAATGCTTTTTCATCCCTGTTCCGTAACCTCTTTAGTATGCTCTTTTCGTCCATTCCTCCAAATCCTATCTGCTCAAATTTTTTATCAATACGGCATCTGCAAGAATTTGGTTTCACTTTTTAGTAAAAACTGGAAATATTTTAACTGCTCTTATAAATCTGCATACTACAATGTTCTTTACCAAAAAAAGGCGCATAGAATCCCCTATACACCTTTTTCGTCTTTCTTGTATATGCTATAAGAGCTTGTCCAATCCTAGAGACATTTCCTCAAGCATATGTACTAAATATTCCTGCTGATTTACACTCTTACTGTTTAAGATATTTAGAATACGTTCTGTTATGGGAATTTCATTGAGATTTTCATATAAGAGATATGAAAGAGGGACAGCCAATGCATCTGCAATTCTCATGAAGTTTTCTAACGACATTGTTCTGCTCCCATGTTCGATCCGTTTGATAGAATCAACTGAAAGCTCCGCTTTCTCTGCCAGTTCAAATTGGGTTAAATTCTGCTTTTTCCGGTATAATTTCACGTTATCGGCAATAATATATTTTATATCCTTCATTTTCTAATTCTCCATTCTTTCTATTTTGTTGAAATGAAGAATCAGACGGAGGTCCTCTTTTCGACAGTCGAATGTATATATCCTGATGTATCAGCATTTTTCGACAGTAGCAAAAAAAAGAGTACACCGCACCGACCTGCCATGTCGATTTGTGTACTCGTAAGCTGCCGTATTTACTTTTCAGGAGTATATTGTACTGTATCAGACAGCGCATATATCCCTTAAAGAACAATCTATGTAAAAATCTAATCATCAAAAATTAAGAAAAAAATACACCCAACAACGTTTATTTGTTATCAGGTGTACACTAATAATCTTGTTGTTAATTGCATAGTATCATTCATTTGCACAACAAGATTAAGCCTGTTCAGGCTTTGTATTAGCTTGAAAAAATTATGCCGCACAGTAGTCTATATCATATCAAATATTTGCAGTCATAACATTAGCTTTGCAGAAAATGAACTGTTTTTGCAGAAAACGGAATAGGGCTTTTCCAGACATTGCTAACAATATCTAAAAAAGCCCTAAAATATCTTTCATTTTCCAATTTTATTTTTCCAA
>CAOXUF010000055.1:7831-10709 GCA_948560485.1 uncultured Eubacterium sp. | reverse complement strand
GCAGATAAAACAATAAAAAATCTTGAATTAACCATTGAAGAACAACGTCCTCTTGTAGATTTTGCAAATAAAGTATCTGATAGTAGCAATCTTATTGATATGGGTAAAATGGCAAAATTACTAAAAGACGAACATATTAATATTGGTCGTAACAGATTATTTGAGTGGTTGAGAAGAAAAGAAATATTAATGAAAAATAATATGCCATATCAAAGATATATTGATGGTGGATATTTTCAAGTAAAAGAATCAGTATATGAAACACCGTATGGTTCTAAGACACAACAAACTACATACGTTACAGGGAAAGGTCAAATCTACATAACTGAAAAGTTAAGAAAAGAATATAGATAAATTTATATAGAGATATATTGGCGGTGCAAGTAGCCAGTCAACTTGTGATGTGACAAGTTACTTATTGAACGGAAGGAAGTGAGAAATAGATGGCGGAACGCAGTAAACGAATTTGTTTATATGACAAAGAAAAGATTGAACATACAAATCCTGAAACTTTAAAATTATTTCAGAAATATCAAATAGACATGTCTATTCGTGATCTATCACCAAATAGCATAAAACAATATACATCAGATTTATATCAATGGTTTGTTTATATGTATGATAATCAATTTAATTTATCTGTATTGGAAGCAACCGATGATGATTTGAATGAGTATTTTTATTTTAGGAAGCAAGAAGGCAATAACGTTGCCAGACAAAGACGTGTTATGTCTTCTATATCTGCTTTCTATAAATTTTTGAGGAAAAAGAAATTGATAAAAGAATCTCCTACTGAATTTTTGGAAAGACCAAAACAAGGACAGCCTGTTATCAAACAAACATTTTTGAATGTAGATCAAGTAAATAAATTACGAGAAAAATTAGCAGAATATGGTGATACTCAACTTCAAACATATATTTTCTTTGGATTATCTACTATGGCAAGAGTTAATGCTATGGCTCATTTGAGATGGGAACAGGTTGATTTAGACGAAAGAACTTGTATAGATGTGCTTGAAAAAGAAGGCAAAATCGTAGATTTATATTTTTCTAAAGAAGTCGAAGAACTTTTGAGAAAAATGAAATCAGAACGTGAAGAAAAGCAAATTAATGACTACGGATGGGTATGGTATACACCATATATTACAGAAGAAGAATGTATAAATAATGGTACTCTTAACGATTGGTGTAAAAAAGCTGGTGAAATGATTGGTATTCCAACGCTCCACAACCATGACCTGCGTCATTCAGGATCTAATATATTAAAGGAGTTAGGAATGGATATTCAGGATATTGCTGAACTTCTACATCATGAAAGTACGGAAACAACGGTCAAACATTATTTAACTGTTAATAAGAAAAAAGTCAAAGATAATAAAGACAAATTTACTTTTTAGTACAAAATTATAATGTTTTAAAGGCAGGTGAATATTGAATAAACGTACAAAGAATAGAGCATAAAATCATCCGAAAAAACCATCCAAAATTCAAAATCATTGATCAGCAATGTTTTCATTCTAAAAACCTTTACAATGAAGCAAATTATATAATTCGTCAAGAATTTTTAGGCAATGGAAATTATATTAATTATTTTGATATGAATAAGGAATTTAAAACTCATGAAAATTATAAACTTACATTTAGTCAACCAGCTAATTGTACTCTAAGAGTTTTAGACAAGAATTGGAAATCTTATTTCAGAGCAATTAAAGATTGGAAGAAAAATCCATTAAAATATCTTGGTATACCTAAGTTGCCAAAGTATTTGAAGAAAGATGGTAGATTTCCTTGGATGATTCCTAATAACCAACTCCATTATAATTATGAAAAGGGAACTGTACATATAAGTAATCGTTTATTGAATGACTATGATTGGAAGTGTCGCTGCCTTGGTAGGATCATTCAAGTCAGATTTATTCCAAGAGGTTCCTGTTATGTAATGGAGATTGTTTATGAGACAGAAATTCCAGATGCAAAAGTAGAAAGTAATCGTATAACAAGTATTGATTTAGGTGTTGATAATCTTGTAACTATGACAAATAATATCGGTTTGAATCCAATTATTATTAACGGCAAGGGAATCAAAGGTATTAATCAATACTATAACAAGCGATTAGCAAAAGAGAAATCTTTACTGAAAATACGTCATAGAAAAGACTGGTCTAAGAAGCTGGATTCTATCACATTTAAAAGGTATCAGAGAATCAAAAATTATATGCACAATACAAGTGCTTATGTTGTGAAGTGGTGTGTAGAAAATGATATTGATACTTTGGTTGTTGGCAAGAATAAGGAATGGAAACAGAGTACAGATATGGGTAAACAAGGCAATCAGAAGTTTGTGAGTATTCCTTATCAGATGTTGTTACAGCAACTCAAATATAAATGTGAGAATGTTGGAATCAAATATATTGAAACTGAGGAGAGTTATTCTTCAGGAACAAGTTTCTTGGATGGAGAAGAACCTATTAAGCAGAACTATGATAAGTCAAGAAGAATAGAAAGAGGATTATTCAGAAGTAATTCTGGATTGCTTATCAATAGTGATGTGAATGGATCTTTACAGATTATGATGAAAGTATTCCCAAATGCGTTCAATGAGCGATATGGGATAGAGGGTGTTCTAACCCCTATGGTTTTAAATGCAGCGTAAGTTGTATGATTCACTATGAATGTCTTTGTAAAAAGGCAATAGAACTCCAATTTTATCGCAGAACCCAATATTTTCTTGACATCAAAACTCATCTAGTGTAATATAATAATTACAAGAGGAATAAACACATTCTTCTTATAGTCTTTTGACTCAAAATATTTTTCCGCCATCCGTAAGGCGGCATATAAAAGCACGGAGACAAAATATTTCTCAGATCGGAAGAGC